>CAZIED010000019.1:8538-17972 GCA_964538525.1 uncultured Pirellulales bacterium
ATACAATCAGTACGACAATTGGTAAAAGCCGCACGAGATAAGGGTAAAAGAATCGGTTTTGTGCCGACGATGGGCGCGCTTCATATCGGCCATGTCTCGCTGATTGAGGCGGCAGCCCGGCAAACAGACTTTGTTATCGTCAGCATCTTTGTTAATCCTACTCAGTTTGGAGCGGACGAGGATTTTGAAAGATATCCACGTCCATTCGATGACGACCTGAAGATTTGCAAAGAGCATGGGGTAGATGTCGTTTTTGCCCCGACGCCGGAGCAGATGTATCCTGAAAAAAATCTTACCTGGGTAAATGTGACAAAGCTCACCGAGCCGCTCTGCGGGCAATTCCGTCCAGGCCATTTTCGAGGCGTAACCACCGTATGTATGAAGCTATTTAATATCATTATGCCGGACATAGCCTTTTTCGGCCAAAAAGATGCTCAGCAGGTGATTGTGATAAAAAGAATGGTCGCTGATTTAAATATGCCGCTGGAGATCGTTCATTGTCCCACGGTCCGCCAGGACGATGGCCTGGCCGTAAGCAGCAGAAATCAATATTTAAGCCCGCAGCAGAAAAAAGATGCGACCTTGATTTATAAATCCCTTCAAAAGTGCCGGGAAATGGTTGAATCTGGTATCACTGACACAGGGGAATTATTAACTCAGATGCGGAAAATAATCCGTCTGATTCCATCGGCAAAAATAGAATATGTTAGCATTGTTAATGCCGAAACGCTTGAGAACATTGACCGGATTTCCGGAAAAATCCTCGCCGCAGTCGCGATTAAAGTCGGCTCAACCCGGCTTATTGACAATATTCTAATAGACGTAAGCAAAAAGTAGGGTATAATGATGTATATTTAAGCGATATTGTTGTATTTTTAAGTGGTGGACAAATGAAAGTTATTCTGTCCTTTTCTGAGATTAAAGAGCGATTCGATAGTGAATGGGTGCTGGTCGAAAATCCTGAAACCGACGGTGATTTTAACGTCAAACAAGGTGTAGTACTATGGCACAGCAAGAATCGAGATGAAGTATATAGAAAGGCAAGAGAGATACAACCAATGCACTCTGCTATCCTATACACGGGCAAATTACCTGACGATGTAGCAATTGTGTTATGAAGATTAAATTCGATCCTACCCAGGGCTTGATTGTAATCCCCACTCGGTTGTATGGATTATATACAGATACCATAGTTCGTCTGGCGCTGGATACAGGTGCGACGAGTTCGTTGATAAACTGGGATGTGGCAATGCTTCTTGGTTACGACCCAGCTTCCTCAAAGGAGCGCATCCAAGTAACAACAGGTAGTGGGGTGGAATTTGCACCTCGAATAGGTATTAAGAAGATCGAAACATTAGGAAGGTACCTTGAGAATTTTCCAATACTTTCAATACTTTGCCATACACTTCCTCCAAGTGCCACCGTAGATGGCCTTTTAGGCCTTGATTTCTTTCGAGGGGAACGCTTGATAGTGGATCTAAAAGCGGGAATCGTTACTTTGTGAAATTATGAGCATTAAACACGACCTACGAATCACGAATTATGTCTGTAAAAATATTAAAAAGCGAGTTATACTACGAACCGATGAGCGATAGCGAACTACGCATAAAAATGAGGATTTGTTATGAGACAGTTTAAAATTGTTGTAGAGAAGCACTCCGATGGTTATGTAGCATATCCATTAGGTCTCAAGGGAGTTGTGGTCGCGCAGGGAGATAGCTATGAAGAAGCACTTTCTGATGTAAAGTCAGCCATTCGTTTCCATGTTGAGACATTTGGAAAAGAAGTGCTGGAAGTCGAGCCGCCGGTTATTGAGGCTTTCGTGGCTGAAGCGGGAGTAGAAATTTGATGGCAAAGTTTCCTGTTGATGCACCTAAACGAAAAGTCATAAAGACACTGGAGACTTTGGGCTTTCAAATTGTCAGAGAAAAAGAGCACATTTCCATGGTGCGTGAAAATATCGTTTGAGAACAATTTGCGTTCAATCTGTTATAGCAAGAGATGAATTTATTGAGGCTTATAGAAAAGCGTAAATAAATACTGGGGAAAATAGAGGATTAAAAAAAGCGTTTAAAATAGTAACACAAAAAATTTTATGTTTATAAAGCTATTAAAAAGTAAGTTACATCGTGCAATGGTAACCGACGCGAAGCTGAATTATCCCGGCAGTATTGCGATAGATTCTAAACTTATGGAAGCAGCCGATATTTTGCCTTATGAGTCTGTTTTAGTTGCTGACTCAAACAACGGCAATAGATTGGAAACGTACGTTGTGCCGGCTGAAGCCGATTCCGGCCAAATCGTAATACTCGGCCCGGCCGCTCATCTGATAAAAACCAAAGACCGCATTGTTATCTTGAGCTTTGGCTTTTATACGCCTGAAGAAACCAAAAAACTTAAACCAAGAATTATTGTTCTCGACGAAAATAATAAAATCGATGCTCGATACTCGATACTTGATGCTCGTTGAGCATTGAGTATCCAGCTTCGAGCATCGAGAATCCAGCATCGAGCATCGAGGAAATGTATCCTGAGCTTTTTGAGATACCTTTCATTCATGTGACCATCAAAAGCTATGGCCTAATGATGGTTATTGGTTTTCTCGCCGCCGTAGCTATTATAAGGCACCTGAGCCGAAATATCACGCCTGACCCTCGATTAATTACCAATGCTGCTCTTTATTCACTAATTGCAGGTATAGTAGGTGCCCGTTTATTTTATGTAATCCATTATTATAACCATTTCAGAGAAAATCCCTTTTCTACCTTTTTCGTTTGGCAGGGGGGACTGGAGCTTATAGGTGGCGTTATCCTATCTATAACCATAATTTTTTTGTACCTCTTATACCATAAGCTGCCCGTCCGCCAATACCTGGATATTCTGGCTATAGGCTTGATGCTGGCGCTTGTCTTCGGCAGAATCGGCTGTTTCCTAAACGGCTGCTGCTTCGGTGAACCCACTGAGCTGCCGTGGGGTATCCGTTTTCCGTATAATTCGTTCGCGTATATCAGCCAGATTAACGCAAATCCACAGAGGAATCGACACGAACCGCAATTTAATTTGCCCCGTCAGGATTACCAAAGCTATACCGACGCAGATGGAAGATGGTATCCAAAACCACTCAATGATTTAACAGAGGAGCAAAAGAAAGAGGTTACCAAAGGCAAATACAGATGTTTGCCTGTTCATCCCACCCAATTATATTCGTCTCTAAAAGCTGCTATTTTGTGCATAGTGCTTTATCTTTTCTGGCGGAGGTCTCAACAAGCCGGCAAGTCTAAAACCAATAAACTCTTCACCAAGCCAGGCTGTACGTTTGGCTTGATGTTTATACTTTATGGAATCGCTCGGTTTTTTATGGAATATCTCCGTGATGATAATCCTTTCGAGCATGGCTGGTGGGCGATTTATAAAGGCGGAACGATTTCACAAAACCTCGGAATTTATATGACTATTTTTGGCATCGTTCTGCTGATGATATTTCAGGTGATGAAATCAAAACCCCGTAACTCTTGAGCTTTCCGTTTTTTAATTTGAACATTTCGCTTGAATTGACGATATAATACATTAATAAAATTACACTGAATAAGATACTAAGAGCTGAGAAAAATGGGCATTTACGACAGAGATTACACTCAGGAAAATTTCCAATCGCAATACCAGTATGTGCCACAGATGCGGCTCGGCCTTCCCAAGGTCACGCCGGTAGTAAAATGGCTTCTTATTATTAACATAACGGTTTTTTTGCTGGTAATATTTATCAGACCGCTCGGCGTCTTTCTTTACCAATGGTTTCCGGTAGAGCCTGATACTTTATATCGAGCTGTGCAAGTCTGGCGTCTGGTTACCTACCAATTTCTGCATGACCCTGCAGACATCTGGCATATTTTTGTTAACATGCTCGGCTTATTCTTTTTAGGGCCTACCCTTGAACGGCACTGGGGTGGTAAGAAGTTTTTGATATTTTACCTAAGCTGCGGAATTGCAGGAGGTTTGTTTTATACACTGCTTGTAGGGATTGGCTTTTTGCAAGCTTATTCTATGGTAGGTGCCTCCGGCGCAATACTTGGTTTATTAGCCGCATGCGCCATCCTCTTTCCTCACTTTGTTGTAATTATTTTTATCTTTCCGGTCCCGATAAGAATGGCAGCAATCGGTTTTGCCGCGTTGTATTTCCTTTTAGTGATAACCGGAGCAAACAATGCCGGCGGTAATGCGGCACATCTGGCAGGTATGGCGACAGGTGCTGCTTATGTACTTTCGAGGCACTGGCGTGATAAGATTACATTGAAAGTGCGAGCCGGGGCATGGGACAGAAAAATGACCGCTGAGCAAAATATACAAGCAGAACTCGACCGTATTTTGAAAAAAGTTCACAATTCGGGCATTCATAGCCTGTCTTCAAAGGAAAAGAGGACTCTCAAAAAAGCCACGGAACTCGAACGACGAAGAACCGGATTATAGAAGCCTTATAATAATTGTTTTTTAGAATGCCGTTTTAATTAATCCCATCTAAATCTTGAGCTTCCCTCGGTCAGGTATTTGATTCGCTCTTTCACGTTCTCCTCTTTGACTTTTGGATCTTTTGTTCTCTCGATGTCTTCCATACTTTCCTTGACCTGTTTTTGAAGCGAATCAAGACGTTGAAGGAGCCATTTGTAAGCTATTTGCTTTCGTTTCACGCTCAAATCGTATCGGTCGTTAACCACTTCTTGTAATTGTGCCAACAGCTCTGCTTTTTCTTTTTCGTCCTGGGTAGATTTTATTTTACTGCATAACGATTCTTGCCTTTGCTGCAATTCCAAGTCTGCCATGTTGACTTCGGCTAACTCAGGGCTCATCCGAGCCTGGTCAAAGATTCTGTTGTATTTTTGCCAGGTAAGCTCATATTTCTTCGCATAGAGATTTGGGTCATTTTCCTTTAATTTAGCTAATTCTTCCGCTGCTTTCGGAACAGTCTTTCCTAACCAATCGAGAAACTCAGTGCGTCTTGTGCTTCTCCACTTCTCGATGCGTTCTCTCATTACTCTGTCAAATTCTGTGCCGGCATGTTTTCTAATCTCGTCTATGAACCTCTCTGGGTCTTTATTACGCAGCTCGGCCAATTGCTTAGCCATGTTTGGATCGCTCTGTTTCAAGCTATTTATAATACGGTTGACTTCATCATCTGTAAGCTCGAATCTTGGAGGTCCGCTTGGCCCTCTTCTTTCCGGTCCACCTGGTCCTCGTCCTCTTTCAGGTCCTCTTTCCGGCCCAAGTGCCGGTCCTCTCTGCTCTCCTTCGGTCCAGATGTTTTCTTCTTTTTTTTGTTCTTCTTTTTTTTGCTGCGCGGCCCAGCAAGGCAGATTCGCTGCCGTTACAACTAACGCTATTGCTAAAAACAGAATGATTGCGCGATTTGTCGTCATCCGTCTATCCCTTCCAAAAATCGCTCTGAATTTCCATTAGATCTATCTCGAGATCGGTTATTGCCTCGTCGATATTGGATTCACTTTTACCAGACTTTAGAGATACGAACTCATTTTCGATTTGATCGGCTTCAGATGTGAACGTTGCCAGACTGTGATCATCAACAGCTATATTATCGCTTTCCCAGATCGCTGTGGGTATTATTGCGGCAGACACGAGTTTTTGGGGGGGCGTAATAGTTACATTATTTTTCATGAATATATTCAGTCCTATAGCTGCCACAATTATAATTGCCGCTGCGATAGCCATTACTCTACAAGCTGCTTTTCTGAAAACATGCGCCTGTTTATTCAGGAGGCTAAAAGTAATGTCGGTCTTTATACTGTCTATAAGCTCTTTTTTAGGCTCGGGCGAAGGGTATTTTCTCAGGATTTGCTCGGCTTTATAAACATCTTCCGCAGCCTTGACTGCCTCATCGGCACTAAGGAACTGCTCGAACAGCTCTTTCAGATTTTCTTCATCTCGTCTAACCATATTAATAACCCTCCATTAATTCTCGCAGTCTTTTCAATCCTCGATGCAGCTTCGATAACGTCGTTCCTATAGGCTCTGTGCGCAACTTTGCTATCTCTTTGAAGCTTAATTGTGAGTAAAATCGCAGCATTATTAATTCTCTTGTTTCGGCATCCAGCCGTTCAAGCTGAACCTGTAATTTGTCCATTCTTTCATCGTCAGGCCTTTTCGGCTCTTCCTTATCCGTCTCAAGCTGCTCTTTCTGCGCCTCAAGCAGCTTTATCCATCGTTGCTTGCCCCTTAGATAATCATGAAAAATATTCGAGGCTACCTTAAAAAGCCAGCCTTCAAATGAACCGCCCTTATAAGAGCCGATTTTCTCAACCAGTTTGGTAAATAGCGTGCTAAGCAGCTCATCACTAACATCTTTGTTGCCCGTTAGTCTATAAAAATAGGCATAACAACGACTTGCGTACAAATCAACCACTTGCGAAAAGCATTCAGCGTCTCCATTTCTACAGCCGATGATAATCTGTGCTAGCTCATCACTTTTTATCATATTCTGTTGCTTTTCATATTGAAAGACGGCATCAATGGCCGATTTATTGCAAAAATCACCAGAATCTTCCCGCTTTTTTGGGCGGTTTAACATGCTTGAATCCATATTCTCATGGTGCAATAAATTCATCTGGCATTGTTGCATAAAGGGCTGTCTTGGTTGCATGTTTTCAAACTTGCTTGCTGTTTTTACCTATGAGGTAAGGCTATCACCTTCTTGGTTTTCTTTTTCTTCATCATCCTCATCGGTGACCTTCCAATCGTCGGCCTGGTCAAGGTCTTCAATTTCTCGCTGCATATATTGGAAGATTTTATCCTGAAGAGGTGCTAATTTCCCATACCATTTTAGCATCTGCTGATAGCTGGCAACCAGCATATCAAGGCGGATCAGCTGCCATTTTGCAATACACTCAGGCTCTTTAATATTTACGAACGGGTCGCATTTAAAGGTACGCCGTCTGTCAGGCCCCATCTCGCATAATTCACAGTCTTTACATTGAATCATTTTTTCACCCCAATATGAATCGGCAAAACCTTATGTTAATCATCAGCGATTATTGCCGTCCTGCTGATGAATAGCTCTTGTTTGTCTCGATAACTCGAGCCCAAATAAAAAAATTACACTTTATTTTTTTTATTTCTATACTTATTATATTACCAAAAGTTAAGAAGGCCTAAAAGTATTTTGCAATATTGATTCTGAATCTGTTTTATGGAGTAATAAATGGCAAAACCGAGACGCAGGCGCAAAGTTGGCAGTAAAAAGCGACACACAAAATGGAAAATTCGTCATAAGATAAGATAGTTATTTGTATTATTTTGCATATAAACCTATTTGTAAAGATGAACCGAATCATACAAAAGGAAAGCCTGTCCCTTCGACAGAGTTTACCCTGAGCGTTGCCGATACGGTAAATGAAGCGCTTTAATATTTTTTTTAAGCCCGATGGTAAAAAAATTTCTATTCACGCAGGAGCTTTGCTCCTTGAAGCTGCAGGTCAGGCCGGCATAATTCTGAACACCGTCTGTGGCGGCAAAGGCACGTGCAAAAAATGTATTGTCAAACTTGAGCCGGACGGCAGGGAAGTCTTGGCCTGCCAATATCACATCCAAAGCGACCTCATTGTAACTGTCCCGCCAGGCTCTAAATATTATGAGCATAAAATCCTCGAATACGGTATCGATTCCAGCGGGCGCGCCCATCCCACCATATATAAAGAATACCGAAAAAGGTTATCTACGGAAACAATTCTCGGCGTGGCGGTTGATATCGGCACTACCACCGTCGTCGCCAAGCTGATAGATATGTCTGATGGCCGATGTCTTGCCACACAAGCAGTTCTGAATCCGCAAATCCGCCACGGCGACGACGTCGTCAGCCGAATCGCTTATGCCAAAAACGATGAAAAATTGACCGAGCTGCACAAACTTATTATAGACTGCATAAACAATCTTGTGGCAAAGCTTTGCAAATGTGCATCTATTGATGCTAAACAAATATACGAGATGTGTGTAGTTGGCAATACAATAATGAACCACCTCTTTTTAAAATTGCCTGTTGCGCAGCTCGGCCAGTCCCCGTACAAGGCCTTTTCTTTAGATGCAAACGATGTCCCCGCCAAAAAGCTGCGTCTTCAGATAAATCCCGAAGGCAATATTCACACAGTCGAGAATATAGCCGGTTTTGTCGGCTCGGATACTGCAGCCGTTGCTCTTGCCATCGACATAGACTCAGCCGAGGAGATGTCACTGGCTATCGATATTGGCACAAACGGTGAGGTTGTGCTCGGCACAAAGGAAAAGCTCTACGCAGCAAGCTGCGCAGCAGGTCCGGCTTTTGAAGGTGCTCGTATAACCTGCGGCAGCAGGGCGGCTGAAGGTGCAATTGAGGCCGTTGTCATCAATAATGACAACATTGATTTTGATGTAATAGGAAATGATGAGCCTCGCTCGATATGCGGCTCAGGACTGATTGACGCCGTAGCGACTCTGCTGAATTTGGGAATTATCGACTCAAACGGACGTTTTGTTAAACGAAGTGGTCGCATTGTTGAGCATGATGGTCAATTATGTTTTTATCTTTTCAGAGCCGCGAACGTAAGTGAGCGGTCTGTATTTTTAACGCAGAGGGATATCCGCGAGGTTCAATTGGCAAAAGCTGCGATTCGAGCCGGCATAAAAATCCTCCAGCGAAAACTTGGCATTGCTGATTCCGACATCAAGCATGTTTTTTTAGCTGGTGCGTTTGGAAATTACATTAGGCCGCAAAGCGCTATGCGGATAGGCCTATTGCCGGTTGTGCCGCTGGAGCGGATTCATTTTGTGGGTAACGCCGCAAGCAGTGGTGCACAGATGATACTTATTAGCAGGCAGTGCCGGGATAAGGCTGGCGAATTAGCTCACAAGATTGAATATGTCGAAATCGCATACGAGCCGGACTTCCAGAATATATTTACGGAGTCAATGTCCTTTTGAAAAAAATATGCGCAAATCCCTTAGAATAATCATTGGTGTAGTATTGATTATCCTCGGCTTGGCGGCGTTATTGACGCCTTTCACACCAGGCTCATGGCTGGCTCTTATCGGCTTAGAGTATCTCGGATTGAGGGTGCTGCTTCAGCGGAAACTTATTTCTTTGCTACCTGCCAAATACCGTGACAGGGTCAGGAATTTTTTCAAAAAGAAAGTGAAAAAATAACCACTGATTACACAGCATTTTCGTTTAGCCGTCGCCGCTCTGGCGACGGTCGATAGCATTTTCGTTTAGTCTTTTTTTCAATCATTTGCGCCTGCATTTTAAACCAAAAATGCCAAAAACGAAAAAATTTTTTATTCCTTTGTTACCGGTCGCTTACACTCCCTGCTCTGTTTTTTAAACCACGAATTTTCGCATCAAACGCGCCAGTTCAGCCCAATTATAGAGAGATAGTAAATTAGTTGATTAGTTAATTAGT
>CAZIED010000020.1:0-17708 GCA_964538525.1 uncultured Pirellulales bacterium
GCGCCGCACAAAGCGGGGAAGAGAAGTCACTAAGCAGGCCTGCGAGCATTTGGGCCTAAAGTATCATAAGAAGAAAAGCGAAGCTGGACAGCCGGAGCTTTTTGAACAAGATAATCAGTAAAGTACTGATTTTGATCGTTCATTTGGGGGATTACAAATGTTTAATGAGATTTTGGTTTTCTTTGCAAGTATCAAAGATATAATTCTTGTCTTAGTTGGAGCTATTTGTGCAACTTTAGGTGGATTGATCAGTACTTGGTACCAAGCTAAAATAACACGCAAAATCAGGCGAGAGGAAATAATTGGCGAAATACAAGTAGAAGCTTATCAAAAAGCTGCAAGAGTAGCTTCCCAGATGCAATCCATATTACTGCAGTCCACTTTAGAAAATGCACGTAGATTTGTACAGGAGAATGGAAACTGGTTTTGGGAAAAACGATTATTTTTACCACAAGGATTTCAAAACAAATGGTGTTCGATCAAGGCACATTTATCTAATGCCGGATTATTAGAGGAAGAAATAAAACATAAGGCTAATGATAAGGAAAGAGAAAAACCTATAAAAGACTTAGTTAATCTAAAGTCGTCAATTAGTCGATTAGCCCAAGATGCTGAAAAGGAAATTCTGGAGGAATTGGGGATTAGCCCCATCCAGATAGAGGAGTTCTCAGAGATGATACAGAATCATTGAAAGCGGTTGAAAAATTGATTTATTGTAAGCAGATTGGTATTTTCAGTTGACATGAAATGGATTGCCTCGCTTGGCTACGCCTCGCTCGCAATGACATAAAAGTCAAGTCCTCACGTCATTGCGAGCGGAGCGAAGCAATCTTGCCTTTATAGGTGATTGAGATTGCCACGGCCTTTCAGGCCTCGCAATGACATTGATTGAGCATCGCTTGTAATGACATGTTGTGCACCGCCTCCGTCATTGCGAGGAGCGTAGCGACGAAGCAATCTTATAATCCCTCGTATAGGTCTCGCCATTCTTTATTGATACTGTTTATTAGCTCCTCCTTTTTCTTACGTGAGCCTGATTTGATTTGTTTTTCTCTTTGGATAGCGCTGAAACAGTCGCTGAAGACTTCATAATAAACAAGCTTTACAATATTATATTTCTTTGTAAATCCTTCAACGAGCTTTTGCTTGTGTTCATATACACGCCTTATGAGGTCGTTAGTGACACCAGTGTATAGAACGGTATTTCTTTTATTGGTCATTATATAAACATAAAACTGTCTTGTTCTCATTATCCTATATTCCAGATGTGAGAAACGAGATTGCCACGGCCTTTCAGGCCTCGCAATGACGTTGAAATTATGTCCATATATCGTTGCAGGGAATCCTTCATTGTCGAACAACGAAACAATCATTCAATTCAAAAAGTTCTCTCTGCGTCATTTTGGATACAACATATTTTAATAAATAAGTTTGATTTAAATCTATTAGTATGTTGGAATATAAAAAGTCCATAGAACTGTGCGCAAAATATCAGATATTTTATAGATACCCTTATGAAGATTGCCTTTGGGGTTTTTGATTGGGGGATTGGGCACGCAACGAGGGACATACCTTTAATTACCGAACTTCTGAAAAAGAGCGAAGTGCATATTATATCCACCGGACGTGCCCTTAAAGTCCTAAAAGATCATTTTCAGGACAAATGCAAATACTACGATGTTTACAGTCTTTATCCACCATACACCAAAACTCCTTTCTTCAAGGTTAAATTCACTCTATCATCTGTCAAAATGATCCGGAGTTTGAAACATGCTAGAAAAATATCGAGCGAAATAATTAGAAGCGGTTTTGACAAGGTGATTTCTGATTGCAGATACGATGTGTATGACAATCCGGATAACTCTTATCTGATAAATCATCAATTAAGATTCAAAACGCCTTTTGGGGTTGAAAGGATTTTCGAGAGGTGGCTTGCCGGCAGGATGAAAAAATACAAATATGTGATTGTGCCAGATTTTGAAGGCAAGAACCTCTCCGGCAAATTATCTCACAATCTCCGATATATAAGTAAAGACAAGATTAAGTATATTGGGATACTTTCTCATCTAAAAAAGATAAATGCAGCCCAAGATATAGAATATTTTATCTCGCTATCGGGGCCGGAGCCTCAAAGGACAATACTTGAGAAAAAGATACTTCCCCAGCTGAATCAGCTGGAAGGTCGGATTGTAATTGCCGGCGGCAATCCCGACAGCAACATGATAAGCACCGATAACAACCTACAGTTGGATTTGACAAGCTCACCACATGTTTATAGCTTCCTAAGTGCAGAACAACAGGAAAATATTATGAATCGAGCAAAATTCATAATAGCTCGGCCAGGCTACACAACCGTTATGGAGCTTGCTGAGCTGAATAAGAAAAGGGTGTTGTTTCTGCCTACGCCAGGTCAGACGGAACAGGAATATTTAGCGGATTATTATGAAAAACAGAAATATTTCCACCACACCAGCCAATACCGCTTTAAGCTAAAAAGAGCTATTGAAGAATCGAACGGGTTCAAGGGATTTGATCCTCCTTGGAAGACCGAGCAATCCATCAAGGAATTTATGAAGATTATTAACGCTTAATGTAGGGTTCAACTTTTTCGAGCACGAAGTTTCCCATTTTGTAACAACAATACGTTATGAAAAAAGCTGAAAAAACATCTATGCTGTAATGTCCATGCGTGAGCAATACAATGATTCCCATAAAGACGGAGCCAAAGAGAAACAAATATTTTATTTTTCCTTTGAACAGAAAAAATCCTAAAAAGGGAATAGCTGTGTGTCCTGAAAAAAACATATCATTTTGAAAACTTAATCCCTTGATTATCCAGGGAAACTCAAACGGTATTGCGTCTATAGGTGTTTGAAGATGGGTAAAAACGACGAACACGGATCTTAACATAACCAAAAAGCTGAACTGGCTAATTACCACATGAAGAGTCCTTATATGAAAAAGCAGAGGATACAAAAAAAGCGTGAAACAAAGTGCTAAATAGCCGTACACGTAGAAAAAACTCACATCATAAGGGCCAATATGGTCTAAAATTAAATCAGGCACGTAGGAAGCATTTATTTTAGAGACATAAACGCCCGAAAAATAATCAAGAAATGTTGCGATTGCGACAATTATCAGAGACAGTATGATTAGATATCTATATTCGATAAATTCTCTTATCCAATCGCGATAACCTTTTTGAGTGTATTCTTTTGTAATCTTCAATTTTCCAAACACCATGGAAGCCACTTCAATAGTGCTCCCACTTTCTATAAACATAAAGAAGGCTCTGATTGAGAGAGAGTCAAAGAATCCAAAATACGAATTGCTACATTCTATATTCGTTTATGGTATATTCAACAAATTATTTGCCATTTTGGGGCGATGGCCGATCAGTTCTGTGAAGTGAGAAATCAAAATTTTCTCGATTTCAATCAACGTTTTGTCATTTGCTCGAGCAATTTGTCTCATATTTGCAAGGCACGCAGCGGCGCTGCCGGTAAGTCTAATCTTGTCGGAAAAACTTGCTTCACAATCTTTGCAAATAAAGCCGTTGGCGGAGCTGCTGAAATAAAACTCGTATTTAGTATTTCGTATATCGTATTTAGTTTTGCAGTTAGCACAGGCATTTAGAATGGGCATTAGGCCGATTTCCTTAAGCAAGGTCAACTGAAATAGTATAAGTAGTTGTAATGCCTCTCGTCTCTCGTCCCTTGTCTTTAGTCTCTCGTTAATATCTTGCAAAAAGCGCAAGAAACCATCGAATAGCTCTTGATGAGAGTCACAGTCATTGGTAAGGTTGTTTATTAGTTCAGCCGCAAAGAGGCAGCAATTGAGGGCAAAAAAATTTCCGGATAAATGCGTCAGCCCTGCTTGTTGCTCAAATTCGGTTAGAGTCGCTAATTTTTCTTTAGTTGGATCGGTAGAAACAATTTTGCCAAAAGAAAGCATCTCTATCGGCCCATCAAACGACGATTTGGGCCGTTTTGAGCCTTTGGCTATAGCACTAATCTTGCCGTTATCTTTTGTGAAAAATGTTACTATCTGAGACGTTTCGGAATAGTCGATGGCACGTATGCAAATAGCTATATCCTTTGTCAGCATTGTAAAGGCTCGATAAAAGTGAGCTAAAGTGCCTTAAAGTTGAACTAAAGTTGTAATTCATAACTTTAGGCACTTTAGTCACTCAAAACTTTTGGCACTTTTATTATACACCGAACCGTAACCTAACTGATTTAAGATTTCATCTTCGGTATTGTGCATTTTTTTAGCTTGGTTCGGGGTAGAGTCGTCAAATCCGAGATTGTGCATCAGGCCGTGCGTTATATATAAAGCCAATTCTGCCTCGCACGAATGGCCGCGTGAATTTGCCTCTTTTAAAGCCAGCTCACCATTTACGATTAGTTCGAATAATTTTCCGGATCTGAAGTTTTGGTCACTCGCCTCCGGCGTAGCCTTTGGCGTAGCTGGGTCGGACAAATCAAAGCTCAAACAATCGGTGGTGGATCTGCGCTTCAAAAATTGGCTATTTATCCTGCGGATTTGGGTATTATCAACGATCACGATACTGACAGTTGCATTTTGGAGTCTAAAATGGTTGCAGATGTATTTAACGAGTTTTTTGATCTTAGGCACAGATACTTCAGCGCCGCTGAAATTGGTAATTTGAACCACTATCATGGTCAGGAACTTAAATTGTTAATTGTTTTTCAGCTCGATTTGTTTCGTGTGGTTTATGTGTATTTTCAGTTTCATCCGACGTTTTCGGATATGCGATTCGGCCGTGGTAATGAGCAGTTAAGGTTTTTGACATGCTTGCCTCTACCTGACTTAATTCCCGCAGCGAAATGTCGCATTCATCGAACTGGCCGTCCTGAAGACGTTTCATGGCTATATTGTGCACCACTGTTTCTATTTTTGTTGGTGTGGTTTCTGGCAGAGACCTGACGGCGCCTTCTACGGTGTCAGCCAACATTACAATGGCGGCTTCTTTTGTGCGTGGTTTTGGGCCGGCATATCGAAACTCGCTCTCAGAAGGTGGAGCTTGTTTATGTTTTCGTACGGCTCCGCTTTCAGCGGTAGAGATGCCAGTTTGCGGAAGCCCGGCCCCATGTTTTTTTATAGCCTCATTATAAAAAGGTTCAACCAAGGTTGTGCCGTGATGGGTCTCAATAAATTGCCGAATCACAAAAGGCAGACCGTATTCCCTTGCTATTTCTATTCCGTCTTTAACATGGCCTACAATAATCAATTGGCTCATTGTAGGAGACAGCTCTTTATGCGGGCTGTTTAATCCCATCTGGTTTTCGATGAAATAGCTTGGCTTATTAAGCTTACCAATGTCATGGTAGTAAGCCCCAACCCGGCATAATAGGCCGTTTCGGCCGATTGCCTCGGCAGCGGCTTCGGCGATAGAGCCTATTAGCAGGCTGTGGCTGAATGTGCCGGGTGCTTCAATGGCCAGCTTTTTCAGTAGAGGCTGGTTTGCATCACTATAGTCCAGAAGCGTCATGCTTGTGGCTATTCCAAAGAGCTTCTCAAGAAGTGGTAGCAATCCTTGTATAAGTATGCCGACCATAAGTGTTATCACCGCATGGTTGCCGGCCCGGCGGAAAGCGTCTATTAGATGGGATTCTTCCGTCAAAAAACTCAATGCCGATACCGTTATAAATACAATTCCTACCGCCAGAACACTAACCTCCAGCAGTTTCATTCTCGTACGTAATTCTCTCAGTGACAAACAGAAGGTAATGGCTCCAGCCAACATGGTCAAAAAAAGGTTAATATTTGCCGGCTGGTAGCTGGTGATTGATTCAGTCAACATTGTGCTCGGAGCCGCAGCGAAACACGCAAACAGGCAATAAAAGATGCTCATACCTATTGCAAAACGCTGGTTGTAAGTTATTGCCAGGATGATAGCTGTTATACAAGCGGTTCCTGTAGCCCAGGTGTCGTTCCTTGTTAATAACATGCCGAGCTTGGTGGCTGCCAGCAATGTGAGAAACAAGCTGCCCAGTGCCAAAGCTCGGACGTGGTTTTTGATAATTCTCTTTTGAAAATTGCGGATATAGAGACCCGCGGCAATGCAAATTAATAAGATTATGACTGATACTGACAATAGGGCACGATAGTTGGCCTGTAGAATCAGTTCAAGCGAGAGTGCAGGAATACACAGAAGCACGAAAAACAACCAAAGCAGAAGAGATATAATAACATCCGTATCTGCAAGCTGGCTGATTCTTGAGAACCGCTCGGCTGATATGTTCTTTCGCAGCTGACTTCGCCGTGGATTTATTTTCTTAAAAAACCGCATTTCTTGTTGCTCGATCCTCGATGCACGATGCTCGTCAAGTATCGAGCATCCAGTATCGGGTATCGATTATCGTGTTCCTCGTTTTTCAATTTTTTTGTTTTTGCTTTTTTTATAAGCCCGTACGATATTCTGTACCAGACGGTGTCGTACGATATCTTTCTGGGTTAATTCTACAACACCAATTCCTTTAATTCTTTTAAGCAATTGAATTGCTTCGACCATTCCGCTTTTTTGAGGGCTTTCTATGTCGATTTGCGTTATGTCACCGGTGATTATCATTTTTGAGCCGTGGCCCAATCTTGTCAACACCATTAGCATCTGCAGAGACGAGGTGTTTTGTGCCTCGTCACATATAATGGCGGACTCGTTTAATGTTCGGCCTCGCATAAAGGCCAGCGGTATGATCTCGATAATATCGAGCTCCATGAATTTTCTCATCTGGGCGAAGTCCATCATATCCTCGAGTGCATCGAAAAGCGGCCGAAGATATGGATTTACCTTCGCCTGTATATCACCCGGCAGAAAGCCTAATTTTTCACCTGCCTCTACAGCAGGCCTTGCCAGAACAATTCGCCTGATTTGCTTTTTCTTGAGCATCGAGACAGCAACTGCAACAGCCAGATAGGTCTTGCCTGTTCCGGCAGGCCCTATACAAAAGGTGAGGTCATGGGCCAGCATAACTTCTATGTATTTTAACTGGCCGGTGGTAGATGGTTCGATAACCTTTTTATGAGAATAGACGGTAAGTGCCTCACCCGTCTCGGCGATTAACGGCAAATCTTTCTGGATTATTAAAGAATGTATGTCCGTAGTGGAAAGCGAATTGTGCTTGATGAGGTGCTTTTGCATCTTATCAATAATTTCAGCGGTTGTGCTTACATTCTTCTCTGTGCCGCTGATTATTAAATTAGACTGACGGGCGGTAATCTGAACGTCGAGGGATTGGCGCAGAAGCCGAAGATGACTATCGGCAGGCCCGAATAATTCAAGCTGCCTATGGCTCGGATCCAATTGTATTATAACTTCCATATTCGTTAGTCGATAGTCGCTGGTCGATAGTCGTTAGACTAAATACTAACGACTAATCCCTAACGACTAAACATAAAAAAAAGATATGCAAACGGTGCCGCAATCAAGGGTGAGTCAACAATATCTAATACACCACCAAAGCTGGGTAATAAATTTGCCGAATCTTTTTTTTGGGCATCCCGCTTTAACATAGACTCAACTAAATCGCCTGCCTGGCCGATAAAAGCAAAACTAAAGCCAAATATAAGAGCAGACCACCATATCATTATATCAAAAACTGCCGCTAAGACAAAGGAAACTGTCATGGCAAAAGCAACAGCTCCAGCCATTCCTTCCCATGTTTTTCCGGGGCTGATTTTTGGTGAGAATTTGTGCTTTCCAAACAGGCTGCCAATTGCATAAGCCCCTATGTCTGAAGACTTTACAACAAAAATAAACATCAAAAGGTGCCACAGACCAAAGTCGATCCTAATGGACAGTGTAAAACCGCTTAAAAGCCCCAGGTAAATAATAGAAAAACAGTTTGCCCCGCAATTAGCTAATACGTCCGTTGTGCCATAACAAATGTATTGATACAAAAAAATTCCCAAAAGTGCAAAAGCTGACACGAAGAATAGATATATCTGGGCCGGGATTTCTATAAATTGAGGCCAATACCACGTAGTAGCCAGCAAGATTGAGGAGATGGTTGAGAGTGGAATAAAAATCCTTAAATTGTTTGCTGCTGCGATATTCTTAAGCTCCAATTGAGCCAGGATTATCAGGATGGTAATGAGGATTACGAAGATTGTACCCTGCGGTAGTTTGTCATCGGCTGTTGAAATACTCAGTGAGCCATCTAACCAGCCATCGAAGATGGTAATGCCGGTAAAGATAACCGTCATCAAAGTTCCAAAAAATAATCTATGCTTCAACATAATCAGGTTAAGAATTTCGAATATCGAACAAGGAATATCGAATTTTGAAATTCGTCATTCAATATTCGATATTTATTTGATTCTTCCAAAGCGTCTGTCCCGTTGTGCGTAAGCCAGTATTGCCTTTTCCAAGCTTGCTTTGTTGAAATCGGGCCAAAGGGTTTTAGTAACATAAAACTCACTATAAGAGATTTGCCATAGTAGAAAATTACTAATCCTCATTTCGTTTGCGGTACGTATCAGCAAGTCCGGATCAGGGATCGGGGATCGGGGTTCAGGATTCGGGGATTGTGACTTCTGACCCCTGACCTCTGACCCCTCACTCCCTGTATATAGATGTCGGCTTATACACAGTTCGTCGATATCTGCCCAAAGCAGTTGTCCTTTTTTGTGTTCTAAAGCGATTTTTCGTGTAGCATCGATAATTTCCGCTCTGCCTCCATAATTTAGAGCCAGACCGAGTATCATTCCCGTATTGCCGCGAGTTTTTTCTATGGTTTTTGTAAGCTCGACTATTACAGAGCCAGGCAGCCCTTCTAATCTGCCGAGGTGAACCAGTTTTACATTGCTATTCATCAGCCGAGGTCGGATTTCAGCAAGATATTGGGTGTAGAGGTCCATAAGGGCATCGACTTCTTTTTTTGGCCTTTTCCAGTTTTCCATGCTGAAAGAATATAGTATCAAAGACTCGAGGCCGAAATCGGCACAGTATTGAGATATTTTTACTGCGGTTTTAGCTCCCCGGCGGTGTCCCTCGATACGAGGTAGATTTCTTTTCTGCGCCCAGCGACCGTTTCCGTCCATAATTATGGCGATGTTACGCGGCATCTGCTCCAGCGCAAGGCCTAGTCGTTTCGCAAATATTTTCAGTTTTTTATGGTTGTTTTTCAAATAGATTCTCGATTCTCTAAGAAGTACTCATTTCACAGATTCTTGTCGAGTGACTAAAATGAGCCCCGCACTAATTGAGGTTGAAGTTGCCTCTAAATCTGATGGCAAGAAATTACCTTTCGCCACCGGTCAATTAGTGCGGGGTCGCTTCAAACTTTAGGCGCTCGATTCACTTTCATTTGAAATAACCTGAGTTCTTTTTGGTCCCACTCCAATCATTGTGATAGGAGTGCCAATCACTTGTTCGATTCGATGGATAAAGTTTTGGGCACTTGCAGGCAATTGGTGGAAGTTACTTACTTCGGTTATATCCTCGCTCCAGCCGGGCATGGTTTCATAAATAGCCTTGGCTTGCGATAGTTTAACCACATTAGCCGGGAAGAAAGTTATTTTTTCACCGTTGATTTCATAAGCGCTGCAAATCTTTACTTCTTTTAAACCACTAAGTGTATCGAGGTGCATTAATGCGATAGCGTCAATTGCGCCAATTTTAGTCGAGTATGATACGGCTACGGCATCGAACCAGCCGCATCTGCGCGGTCGTCCTGTGGTGGTTCCATATTCATTGCCTCGCTGCCGGATGTATTGGCCAATATCTTCAGGGATCGGGGATCGGGGATCGGGGATCGGGGTTCTGACCCCTGACCCCTGACCCCTGGTTATTAGTTCGGTAGGAAATGGTCCTGCCCCAACCCTTGTAGTATAGGCTTTGACTACTCCGATGAATTTATCAACCAGTCTGGCCGGCACACCGGAGCCTGCCGGCATTCCGAGCGAGCTTGAGCTGGAGCTGGTCACATAAGGAAAAGTGCCATGGTCCAAATCCAGAAGTGTTCCCTGAGCACCTTCAAATAAAATAGATTTACCCTCTGCGATTGACTTGTGCAGAAATTCGGTCGTATCGGTTATGAACGGCACGAGCTCTTTGGCATAAGACTGACATTTTTCGATGATTTCGTCTGTGCTTATAGGCTTAGCGTTATAAACGGCGGTGAAGACTTTGTTTTTATAGTCAACAATGGTTTGCAGGCGGGCGTAAAGCTGCTCGAGGTCTCTCAAATCGCCCATGCGAACGGCGTGGGATCTACCGGCTTTGTCTGCATAACAAGGTCCGATGCCGCGGATGGTGGTTCCGATTTTGTTTTTTCCGAGCGATTCTTCCAGTAACTGGTCTTCTCTTTTGTGGTAATCAAGAACGATATGTGCATTTTCGCTTATAAAGAGACGGTTTCTCAGAGAAATACCTTTTTGTTCGATAGATTCGATCTCGCCTATAAGAACTTCAGGGTCAACTACCACGGCGTTTGTGATTACACAATTGATTCCCGGCCGAACGGCCCCGCTGGGCAGAAGGTGCAGAGCAAACTTGCTGTCGCCGACAACGACGGTATGGCCGGCGTTGGAACCGCCGTTGTACCGGACGACAATATCACTGTGCTCGGCAAGGATATCGACTACCTTGCCTTTACCTTCGTCTCCCCATTGTAATCCAATAACGCAGGAATTCATTTATGTTTATCCCTTACAGATGAGTGAGCTAAAGTGAACTAAAGTTTGAAGTGCCTAAAGTTATAGATTATTTTCTAATCCTTCGACTTCGCTCGGGACAAGCTTTAGCTCACTTTAGTCACTTTAGCTCATTTTAGGCACTTACTTTAACTTATTTTTGCCACCAGATGTTCCAATATGGCTCCCAGGTTGTCGTATGTTCTTGCACTCAATTTAAGTTTGACATCAGCCCCACTTTTATTCTTATATGTAATAATAAAGTAACCCTTTGACACAAAATATGTTCTGTCTATCTTTTCGATGGAGTCATAAGGAATCCTAGTCTCAGGGATCAGGGATAGGGGGTCGGGGAACAAGGGTCGTTTTCCTGAACCCTGACACCTGACCACCGACCCCTGACCAAAGATAAGCTCATTTTCATCAGCCAGAAGTTTTGTGTTTTTACGCAACCAGAACCAGATTGTAAAAATCACGGCAACAGGTACAAGCAAAAAAGGCGATTGCTGATTAAATACCAGAGTGCTATCCATTTTTCCGTCTTTGACATGTTCCTCATAGAAGCTTCGGCGGAGCGACCATTCATATTTGCTAAGATAGCCATCATAGGCGAAAATAATAGCTAATCCTATGCAGACAGCGATAGCGATTTTAAGGTTGGTTTTATTGTATTTGCTGTAGGGTGCTTCGATAACCATTCTTGGAGCTTTGTTCATTGTTCGTTGTTCATTGTCAACGAACTATGAACTAATAACCATGAACTTTACATTAGGCGTTTTTGGGCGATGGTTTCTGTTAAGGGCAAAACGAAGTTAGGCCCGATTTTTTCAGCCATTAGCTCTTCAGCAATACGGCACTGATATTCAAAAGATTTTAGCATGTCGAACTTCACGCCGCTTTGCTGGTACTGCCGAACTGTAAACAGCAGACTTATTGCATCATCGCAATTTCCCTTTTTACCTCTGGACTCATAGCCCCAGATAAAATCCGGAGATGTTTTTGACTCAATGCTGATTCGAGCCTGCGTGCACTCATCTTCTGATAACGCCACTACGATAGATGGAGAAAAAGCAATAGGTCTGGCCGAGGGCAGTTCCGAAAAACAGCTAAAGGCGCTCGAGCCTAATAGCGCCTCAACAATGACTTCATCGTGGCTGCCTGCATAATCAAAATCCATTGCAAATGTTATATCCAGGGAATCTACATCGAGAAAACTAATGTTAAGCATGTAAGGAACAAGCTCAAGCACTAACCTATCTTGCTGGTAGGCCTCTTCAAAGCTCGAAGGATTTACAACTCCGGAGCCGACGCGGTTTATTTCGATGGTGACCCAGTGTTGCTGGCCGGTGTTGTGCTCATCTTCGAGACAGTATGTATTATTGTCATATTTGTAAAAATGGCTCATAAGAGGGAATTGCTTTTGTATTCGCTCGAAAAATGCCAGGATGGTGTCTCTCTGGTTTGGCAGGTCCAGCCTGGTGTTTATATGCATATCAAGGTAAAAATCATCACACAAAGAACGGTAACTGTTTAGCGTCATGGTAGTAAAACCTTTCAAAAACTCGTGCTACGCAGCAAGTTTCCAGCCTTCGCAGCCGCTTCGGCGGAGTAGGCACTTCGCAGAGTAGCATCCGCCATAAGCGGACCGGTGAAAATGGAAAAATTAAAAATCAAAATTCAAATATCAAAGTTGTAAAGCTGGTACAATTTCAATTTTACATTTTGATATTTTGATATTTGAATTTACCGGAGGACGCCTCCTTATTTAGATACTCAATTTCCCAGATTTTTTTCGTTATATTATTTAGCTCCTGATCGTAGTTTTTCATTATATCAAGATATTCAATTGATTCGAGAGCTTCTTTTGCCTTGTTGTCCTCGGGTTTTGCATCATACGTTAAAACCGAATTTCTAAAAATTTCGTAATGGTCTCTAATCGAACAGGGCATTAACCAGTTATCCGGCTGTTTCCAGTTGCAAAGCCCGTATTCTTTCTGCCATTTTCGTCCATTTTTCATAAAATCGGAAAACAGCGCATCCGTCAACATCTTACCATTGTTATATAAATCATAGATGTTGTCAACATAATATGGAATAAAAGCGCAGGGCGTTACATTGCCGTGCCAGTCTATATAGGCATAGCCGCCGCTTCTTCCGTAGGCAATGCAGCCTCTGGAAAGTACGCCGCTGTTCCAGAAATCGGCCAGACAATACCTCTTTTCGCCGAGCAGTTTCTCCCATTTTCTATATAATTTGAGCCGCTGGTCGGGATGTACCATGAGATACATCTCATCTTTGCCTCTACCGATAGGCATCAGTTGAAATTCCCACATATAACAGGCACCCTGTTTTTCAAAGAAGAAGTCGTAGAATTTATCCTCCAATAATAGGCTGACGTTTTTGTTCGTCGCTGTGACGGAGATACCGAAAGGCACACCGACCTGACGCAAACGTTCTAATGCTTCGAGGATTTTCTTGAAGATGCCGTGGCCTCTTCTTTGGTCGGTTTCATGCTCGAAGCCTTCAACCGAAACTGCCGGCGTGACGTTGGCGCAATCGGCAATTCTGCGGGCGATTTCTTCGCTAATAGTAGTGCCGTTTGTATAAACAAGAAAGAACATGTCGTTGTACTTTTTGAATACATCCAGGAGAGTTCTGCCCTCACTTCTATACAGGAAAGGCTCACCGCCGCTGATGGTTATGAATCTGACGCCCCAGCAGTCGTGAACCTCGCTGATGACTCTGTCCACGTATGAATAAGGTACAGTAGCGGATGTGTCCGCTCCAGAATTTGCATAACAGCCGATGCACTTCAGATTACATTTTTGTGTGGGAGAGAAAACGATAAAAGTTGGCGGATATTCACCATATTTTTCTTTGAATTTTTCAATGGCCTGTGTACAATTCTGGTCTTCACTAATCAGGTTGTTTAGAACGAATACATCGACGATTTTTCTTATAATTTCGGGTGAAACGTATCCTTTATCTATATTTTTAACCATACATTGCAGCATTGCCGACAGGAATTGGTATCTTTTGACCGCCACTTCTTTCAGGTCTTCGACGTCCTTATCGACAATATTTTTATAAATGTAGTCGTCAACTTTCTTTGCTAATATTTTCCTCAGGTGCTTATTATTTACCATTGTGATTAGTGTTGATGATAAAACTTCCGGTTTCATTTTTGACTCCCTTCACTAAAACAATCTCGCCGACAAAATACCTTGATAAGATGTGTCTTATTCGAACACTATTAATTGAACAGGTCCAAAAGCACCTTATTGAGATAAACTAACATAAATTCAGCCGGAAATATAACAACAAATGTTAAAATTTCCATTTTTTTGAGGTTGTGTGATTTTCATTCCACATCGGCGTCAGGCAACCTTAGTTCTGTTACTACCGCGCCAATGAATGATAACATAGTTAAAATAAACGCCCGCCAGGTGCCGTGGTGAGGCTGGATTATTTGGCGGCTATCAGCCAAAATACAAGTGCGGCGGCTATTATTCGATAGATTCCAAAGGGGGCCAGGCCGTGATGCGTGAGCCATTTTACAAATCCTTTGACCGCAAGGGCTGCAACAATGCCGCTCATTATCAGGCCCACAAGCATGCCATCGATTCCAACCACCTGCCTGAGGATTGCCCAGTCTTCATGGGCAGAAACAATTGTAGCTCCCATGAGAGTAGGCAATGCCAAAAGGAAGCTAAACTCGGCGGCTGTAACCATATCAAGCCCAACGGCAAGAGCAGCAAGAATAGTTATCATGCTGCGTGATGTTCCAGGCCACATGGCCAAGACTTGAGCAAAACCGATAACCGCCGCCTGCCAGAAAAGGATATTGTCAACATCTTTTACTCGCTGGATTTTTTGTTTCTTGCGCCAAAAGAAATGTTCGACAACAATCATCAGCACGCCACCTATGCCAAGGGCACAGGCAACCGGCACAGGCCCAAAAAGCTCCTGCTCAATTTTCTTGTGTATGGGCAGGCCAATAATGGCGGCAGGTAAAAACGAGACAAGTAAAAGACAAAATAGTCTCAGGCCTTGACGATTTTTGCCTATGAGTCCGGCACACATCTGTGTGACGCGCTTATGATAAAGTCCAAGCACCGCAAGGATTGCGCCGAGCTGTATTACGATGTCGAAGGAATTGATGGCCTCCATCTTGCCTTTGTCGAGGACCCTGCCGAAAGGCCCGATATGATTGCTGAAATGTGTCAAGCCCATGAAGTGGCCGGCAAGAATGAGGTGGCCGGTCGAAGAAACGGGAAGATATTCCGTCAGACCTTCTACAATTCCTAAAATTGCCGCCTGAAAAATTGATATTTTCTGCTCGACGGCCTGGGGCATTTTATCTGCCCCGGCAGCCGCAACAGAAAGAGGTATGAAAAAAGAGCCGGCAAAAGCGCATAGAGCAATTAATAGATATAGCAGTGCGGGGTAAAATTTCTCCTGGAGTTTTTTGCAGGTTTCAACAGAATATTCTTTTGCCATGGCTTATCCTACTTCTAATGGAGTGCCTAAAATTATAACTTTAGCTCACTTTAGGCACTTTAGCTCACTTTAGTTCACTCATTTCACTAACCAATGAGCATAACATCTCAAACAGAATAGCAAAACTACCCCTGCATATACGCCTGCCAGTAAGTCGTCGGCAAGGATTCCCCAGCCCTTCGGCAGTTTTTCCAGTTTTCGGATAGGCCAGGGTTTGGCGATGTCGAAAATCCTAAATAGCAAAAAACCAAGCCCTGCAATAATCCAGATTTGCCTGGCCGATGGTTCGTTTATAGTCCAAAAACCGATGGCCAAAAACGTCACCGCCTGGCCGGCAAACTCATCAACAACAATTTCTCTGGGATCGGCTTTTCTGGTAGTGGTGATTACGGCGGGGCTAAATCTTGCACAAACGACAGAGCCGGCTAAAGCCAGAGCAGCCATTACGATTGAGATTAATAAAGGCGATGAGCCGAGGTGACACATAAGCGCAAAGATTATTGTCGGCGGCAGCGACCCCCACGTACCCGGAGCAACCGGCAGCCAGCCGAGGCCAAAACAGGATGTAAGTAATCTCTTCACAGTTATAAAACGTTAATCTATGGGTGCGATTTAGTCAAAGACTATTGATACAATTCCAATCTCGATTCTCGATAGTTAGTTTATTCGTGAATTAGTTGATTGGTTAATTGGTAACAAATTCTCTAATCCGCTAATTCTCTAATTCTCTAATTCACTAAAAATCTCTTGAAAATCCCAACACCTGGAAACTACCCTCAGCCCCTCTCGGATTCCGGGAAATTCAGGCTGGCGAACTCGCCGTGATACTTCCTCGCCGCCCGGTCGTAGGCCTTCGCGGCGTCGATTTCGTTCCGGAAGCAGCCCAGATATATTTTTTTCTTCTCCAGCATTATCCGGGCAATCCAACGCTTGTGGTTCCTGTCCCAGTGAATTCCTTTGTATTTTGAGCTGCTTGAATTGGCGAATTTCTTCCTGTTACGTATGTTCTGTGCCCGCGTGGCGGCTCTGAGGTTTGCCCTTCTATTGTCCATACCATCGTGATTGATATGATCGACCAGCAGTCTGTCGGTAACCTCTATGAGCTCACGGTGCATGTATATAATAGAGAACCTTGTTCCTTTTGTGCCTTTCACTCGTCTTACCGCGTAGAAATTGCGTGTTCCCTTTATCGAAAACCATTCGTATCCTCGCAGGCGTTTATAATCGGCAGGGTCCACCTTTGCGTACTGAGGTTGCGTCATGCGAATCAGGCGAAACGTATACCCGTAGCGCACCCGCCGATATAGAAGCAACGGCCAGATGACTACGGATTCCAGCCAATCAGGAATGTGAACAGTTGCTTTGATTTGCCCACTCCGCTGATGAGATGACAGAAGACAGAAGTCAGATGACCGAAAACAGGATGTTTTGAGAATTTGATATTCGGATTTTAATATTGTTTCGTATTTCGTATTTCCTAATTATGAGAGGTCTAATAAGCCCTCCCATAATTAGCGTGAACTGGCGCGTTTGATACGAAAAATCGTGAAAAAATAAACAGAGACGGGAGCGTAAGCGACCGGTAGCAAAGAAATAAAGATTTTTTTCAAAATCCGGATTTTTGGTTTAAACCCCCAGCGCAAATGGTTGAAAAATAGCCGATTCTCGTCCGTTCTCCGTCCCTTAGGGGCTGCGAATGATGAAATGCCGGATACTCGATTCACGGTAGTTAGTTGAATAGTGAATTAGTTGATTGGTTAATTGGTAACGAATTCTCTAATCCGCTAATTCACTAATTCACTAATTCTCTAATTCACTAAAAATCTCTTGAAAACCCCGCTTCAATAGTATAGATTCCACGTAGGCTAACAACAAAGCGAGACATCTTGGATTTATGCTCCTGCATTGGAACGTCTGGATTTTAGACGGACTCATATGTTACGAAAAAAAGGCTTGTTGTCCGGACACTGGAAAGGTTTCGTGTTCTTGTAGGGAAAACAGACAAAGGAGATATTTAGTTAACCGAGATTAGAAATGAGCAAAAGACCAAAAAGTCCGACTGACTCTGAAAAGTACTGTTTTGTTATCTCGCCGATCGGAAAAAAGGGATCAGAAAAGTACAACAAATTCAAAGAAGTCTATGACTATATTATAAAACCTGCAATAAGGAATTCCGGCTATAATGTCCGAGTTATCAGAGCCGATGATATTGATCGTCCAGGTTCATTTATCAAAGACATATTGGAAAACTTGCTTAATTCGTTCGTCGTTATAGCTGATTTGAGCGAACAAAGTCCAAACGTGTTTTATGAACTTGGCGTAAGGCATTCTTTAAGTCCAAGGACAATTTTGATTGCTCAGTCTGTGGACGATATTCCCTCTGATCTGAGAGAGTACAGGGCGATTACGTACGAGAACTCATCTAAAGGTGTGAAAGAATTTAGTGATCGATTGAGAAACTATTTTCAAGAGATATTCGAAGAGCCTGAACGTCCTGATAGTCCCGTTTTGGATCGGCTGGGGAGTATTCTTGAAAACAGAACCCGCCA
>CAZIED010000021.1:0-1462 GCA_964538525.1 uncultured Pirellulales bacterium
CCTCACGGTAACCTATTTTTTGTTTTTAAGTGTTTGTTAAAAATGGACTTGATGTAATATGTAACGGATCGTAAGATGATAGTCGTTTTAGAACTACACCCAATGTCGATTATGTCTGGATTTGCCCAGACCTTCGGGATAATTAAAATCGGAAAATTAGCCTTGCTCGTGTGCTCATAAATAATAGATTTGTAAAGAAACAAGAGGTCACTCTCGAAGTTGATGGGAATACTGTAACTCTTTCCGCTTCTTAGAGCCTATCCGAATAACCCGCTCTATTGCGGCCGGCTGCAAAGTTTGATGCCTGCGTTGTCGGCCAAAAATATCCGTTTTAATTGGCTTGATTGTTACCCTCTGCGTTTTCTTCTTCTTGTTCTTCGTTTGCGGTCCATTAACTCTCTCGACTTCGCTCGGGACTTTCGCAGCGCTACGGTTTACGTTTTCGGCGTCAGGCTTGACGGCGAGCGGTAATTTCAGTATAATGGCGGTTAGAATACATGTTAGTCGAAACAAAGTGGAGACTGGTATATGCTCACAAAATATCTCGAAGCCGCGATAAGACACGCGCATTACGAAATCCTTGCCGATGACGGCACCTATTACGGAGAGATCTCAGAGTGCCCGGGCGTGTACGCAAACGCCTCGACCTTAGAGGAATGCCGAAGTGAATTGGCACAGGTGCTTGAAGATTGGCTGCTCTTTCGAATCTACAAGAACCTTAAACTACCCAAAATAGATGGGATAGAGCTGACCGTAAAAAAGGAGATCGCAGCCTGATGCCTGCGTTTGGCCCCATTCCACGGAAGGACTTGATCCGCTGCCTGCGCGTGATTGGATTTGACGGGCAGTACTCAGGCGGCAAACATCAGTTTATGATCAAAGGTAATGTGACGTTGACTATACCCAATCCTCACAAAGGCGACATCGGCCGTGAATTATTAGCACGTATTCTGCACCAAGCGGGAATCCCCCGCAAGGAATGGGAACAACTTGACTAACCAGCGGCTATTTTCATGCGAAATGCCTCCGATTCCCACTTGTTGATAAAGTCCCGCTCTCTTTTGGTAAGAGTTAAAATCCCACCCATCCGAGCCGCGTTGGTGCGAATGAAGATGGAATACAATACGATATCCCTCACTGTAGATGCAATTTTCTTTGTGCCGACCACAAAAAGTCCCACGTCCTTAACCAAAAATGCAACGGAATGTTTCTCACCATTTTTGATCTGCGAAGTCAATCGTTCGGCAATTTTTTTGTGTTCGCATTTATCCACCCACATTGCAGGGCCATTGGCATAAACTAATTCATCAGGTGTTATAACCTCCGATAAAAGTTTCTTCGCATCCTTTCGTTGTAGAAAAGCCTTAATAGCATCATCATAAAAATAGCTTATCTCGCATTTCTGACCGGTAGCCTCGGAAAATGCCTTACTGATACAACGCTTTGCTTCGTTAATATCGTC
>CAZIED010000021.1:1562-12936 GCA_964538525.1 uncultured Pirellulales bacterium
TCGTCCCTCGTCTTCGGGTGCTCAATTTGATTACCACAACGATCTATGACCTGATGGACAAGGCATAAAGCAGTATCGGCGCCGTCGGCTGAAATTAAGATTCCATGTTTTTCAAGAAAAAGAACTGCCGGCTTTTTGCCGAATCGCTTTTTATAATCATCAACTAACTTTGCGATGCTTTTAGCCAGCGTAAAGCCAGGATTGACGTAAGATACCCAAAGAAGAGGCAAGTAATTTCCAATTTCCAATTTCCAATTTCCAATTTTTGTAAAGAGTTTTTCCAGTTCAGCTTTTCCATTTTTAGCATTTACAAAAGCACCTACTACGCTCGGATGCAGATGAATAACGCACTTATCTAAAAACGCATGCAGATGCGCCTCCACAGACGGCCTGGCTATAACAGTGACTTCATCGTCACAGGCAAGAAGCAACCGATTTACAACCTCGGTTTCTCTTTTGTGGACCTCCATCTTTGCAAGCGACTTATCTTTTATAATCGCCAGGACCGGTTCAAGCCGCATCCGCCGCCAGCCACGTTTGGTATTCATATCTTTTAGGGCAGTGCCGCTTGCCTTGATATACATGAATTTGCCGTCTTCGGTTTTAACCGACGTGTTGCCGCCTCCTCCCTGCACAAGGGCGCTATCCACGCCGACGGCGTTCGATATTTTAATAAGTTCCAATAGGGCTTTATCCATTACTGCATCCCTCGTCCATCATCCCACGTCAATCGTCCCTCGTCCTATCGTGGTGTTGCATCGGGCAAACCTCCATCCACAGGAATCGTGGCGCCTGTAGTCGGCGTCTGACGCGTGGCAAAAAACAGTACAGCATTAGCAACGTGTTTTCCCGTAATCTTTGCTTTCAATAGATTTCTGCTGCGGTAATACTCCTGCAAGCCCTTTTCATCAAGCCCGCGTGTCCGCATTCGGTCAGGACCAATCTGTTCCCACAAGCCGGATTTATATTTACCCTCGGAAAATACCCCATCCGGTGCAACCATATTAACGCGAACTCCATATCGTGCCAATTCTATACTGGCGATACGACCAAGCTGGTGACATGCAGCTTTAGTGGCACTATAGGCTCCGAAGCCGGCACCAGGCGCAGGGACATTCTTGGAGGAGATAATAATAATGTCACCGCCGATTCCCTGAGCGATAAAAATCCTTGCTGCCTCGGCAAGTGTCAATAACGCGCCTTCCACATTAACCTTTTCGAGCTTGCGAAAAGCCTCAAGGTCTATATCTTTCAGATTTGAAACCAAAGGAATACCTGCATTAACAACGACAACATCGACGCCTCCCCATATTTGAACAACACTTTGGAAACCATGTTCGACGGAGGCTTTGTCGGTGACATCAAGGGGGACACTTAACACACGGTCGCCTCCGATTTTTTTCAAGTCATCTACAAAATCATCAAGCTTCCTGCCTGGCAGGTCCGTGGCAGCCAGATGGCAGCCAGCATCCAGCAGTCCCCGGCAAATGCCGTATCCAATGGCCCCAGCGGCACCTGTCACCAAAGCAACTTTATTACACAAAGACAAATCAGAATTTTTGTTACTATGGTCAATATATAGTATCCCAAGATTACGAACACATATAATCTCTGGTTTTGCTTTGTGCCGAGCCGAATAATCTGAAATGGCGTCACCAAATTGCTTACGAATCCTTTCCGAATCGAAATCTTCATCCGTAGTATCTAAAAAAAGCGGTGGTCTCGAACTTCTGGTCAAAGGCACCGGATACTTCCCCGCCTTAACATTCTCGGCTGAACCGGCAAAATCAATAGCTTCCTTACTCGTTAAAGATTTCAGAATCACCGGCTTGTAGGGTTTATCCTCGTCACCTGTTGCTTCTGCCAGAAGCCCACGGACAATCGGCGTTATCTGAGCTAATCGGCCAACGCTGCTTCGCTTTTGCTTACCTCTGCGACTCTCGTCGCAAGACGAGGCAGCAGGCGAAGCAAAACGGCGGGAGTAATGTTCTGATGCATTATTCTTCATTTTTAGACCACGAAAATCTAAAATCCCAGCTAAAGAATGGCGATAGAACTTATTCTAGGCATGCGCTTTTAGTTTTGCCTTGTTGGATTGATATAGTGAGATAAGATCCTCCAAAGAGGACCAACTTACGCTGTTAATATTATTGAGAATTTCTAGCATTTCGGCTTTAAGTCCAGCCGTCAAAACTTGGTCTCTTTCAACTGTGACGGGGGGATTATCATAGAAGCTATATAGATCCTGGGACAAACCCTTGAGGGTAAAGATCACTAAGGTGTTTTCACTTCTCTGAAGAATTTCTTCACACGCAGTCAATAGTTCAGACAAGTTCCTTTCGAAAAAACCCTTGTTCACTAAAGATATTAGATTCTTCAGAGTTATCATTTGAATTAACCTCTTTTAGTTTTGTTGAATCCAGTAAGTCGTCAATGGTGAAAATCGTGTGGACATCACATCCCAACTTTTTTATTGTTTCGGTGCCACCTTCACGTCGATCAACTAAAGCAACCACCATTATGATGTCACATCCAAATTCCCTAACTGCCTCAATTGCTTTTATTGTTGAAGCACCAGTAGTTATAACATCATCAAGAATAACGACTTTGTCTTCAATGTCAAGATTGCCTTCAATGAGCTTTCTTTTCCCATGTGATTTCGCTTCCTTTCTCACTGAGAAGCCTTTTAGGATGTACTTTTCATTTAGCGCGGCAATTATTGTTGAGATGGCTATGGGATCGGCACCTATTGTTAGACCGCCGACCGCCGAAATTTTTTCACCTTTGTCTTTGACGATTTCAAAGACTAACTTTCCCACTAAAGAAACGCCCCTTGGATCGAAAGTCGTTAGTTTTGAATCGACATAGTAACTGCTTTTTCTGCCAGAGGAAAGGGTAAAATGCCCATAAGAAACAGACTTTTCTCTCATAATTTTCAAAAGCCGTAACTTGTCAGTTTGCATAAACAGATATCCTATTTAAATCTAAGTTCAGGTTGTTTTAGTTCTTCACGAGCCTTTTCAAAAGCAATTTTAGGTTTAGTACCGTAATTTTCAATATAATGAAATGCCTTCTCAATTACAAGTAAATCATTTTCAGAAAACTAACTATATTCATTCTTGCCTCTTTTGTATTTCCGAGGATTTACGTATCCCATTTTAACATAATATGTTAATTGTTCTCTCGTTAAACCGGAAATCTTTTCAATTATATCTTTCGGCATCATTTTAAGAAGGTTAATTCATATTTGTATAAATATAAATGTTTATATAAATCATTATCTGAAGAAATAGCAAAAAAATCCCTCAAAAGCAGGAAAAATCCGAAAATTTTTCACCATGAGCCAAGAAACATAACATCCGAAATAAGTAACTTTAGCGAGCGTTATAGACGCAACCGACAGCCATTGGTTCGGTTCAACTTTTGTTTTTAGACGGGATTAACATATCATCCTGTTATCCTGTCCTTCTTATTGGACAATCTGCGAAATCTGTGGTTAATTATTTTTCTCGTTTTTAAGTGTTTCATACAGCTCGTATGCATCATCGGGCTTGGCATCTTCATGGACAATCTTGTAGATAGCCTGCATCATAGCCTTGGGAGAATCGCTCTGAAAGATATTACGACCCATATCCACGCCTGCGGCGCCTTCCTGTATGGCCCTATAAGCCATAGTCAGGGCATCCAGCTCAGGGATTTTCTTGCCGCCAGCCATCACAATCGGAACAGGGCACGAAGCGGTCACAGTCTCAAATTCTTTCTCAACGTAGTAAGTCTTGACAAATTGTGCTCCAAGCTCGGCACATATCCGGCAAGCAAGGCGAAAATACCTGGCGTCACGCACCATATCTTTTCCCACCGCCGTCACTGCCATAGTGGGGATGCCGTAGCGCAGTCCCATGTCCACCAGACGAGTCATATTATGGACCGAACGGGTCTCGAATTCACCGCCGATAAATACCTGCAATGTCACAGCCGATACGTTCATGCGAATTGCATCCTCAATGTCAACTGCTAATTCTTCATTCGACAGCTCCTTAAGGATGCTCGGCCCGCCACTACAACGCATCACAATCGGCTTATTTAAGGTGGGCGGCACCGAAGTCCGCAGAATTCCACGCGTCAGCATTATAGAATCGGCGTAACACATCAATGGCACTATCATCAGGTCAATACGCTCAAGGCCGGTGGTGGGGCCTTGAAAATAGCCGTGGTCAATCGCGAACATCACCGTTCGGCCTGTATCAGGATTAAATATCCGCGAGAGCCGATTTTTCATTCCCCAGTCGAGGGCGTTCGCTCCTTTAAGGAAAAAGCCCTCGGCCTTCATCGGGACATCTTGGTAAAACTTCTTTGCCTGTTTTGACATATCAGCCTCTGGCATGATTTCTTCCTTCCTTGTCCATTGTATAACTATTTTGTCTTGTCTCTTTTCACAAGCCAGATAGTCCCAGCGACAAAATAAATCAAGGTCGGCCAAATTATTACATTCTTAAATATCGCAATGTTCTTTTCATAATCTCCGAAATCTGATGTACAAACCCATAAGGGCAAAATCACACACGCAGCGAGCGACGCCAAAGCGACAATCCCGCTGATCCACATAACAGGACCCCCTGTGAAACTGGGGGCTAAATATTCGCTCCTTTTCCCTCGTTGCTCGTCACTGGTCGTTCGTCGCTCGTTCTGAAGATATTCTATCTGTTCGTCGAACTTCTCACGAGCACCGGCCATAGAGGCGAATATGATATATAGAACCGCGGTCAGCAGCCAAACCGGCACAAACAGGAAGAACAAATGCAGTGTTCCTGTTTGCTGAAGCGTAATCGCAACTGCAATGGCAATACCCCAGCTTAATAGGGCCGGCCAGCTCACAAGAAGCTTCTTTTTCGAGGCCCAGAACTGGGTCAGGCCTACTTTTGGGAAGATCCAGTGCTCGACAAAAACAATCGCCCCCACAGGCATCAGCAGCAATCCGTAGTAACCGACGAAGTCAAGCAGCTTCGTGAATACGAACGGCGAGCATGATATGATTGTTGTTACCACACCGGCTACTAATGTCACTAACCATCTCGGCCAGCCCGGCGTAACCGCCTGAAAAGCCAGACCCGCTCTATACAATGTAGGGTTGGAAGTCGTCCAGCCGGCTAATATCACTGTAATAATACCCGTAATGCCAAGCGCCTGCCAAGCGACTCCGCCGGCGTCCAGTTTTCCCATAGTCGTATTCAAAGCAATCGCTGTTGCCGCACCCATAATTCCTGCACAAATCCAGGCCAAATAATGTCCGAGGAACATCCCGAAGGCCGAGTAAAGCCCATACGACGACCGCCCGGCGTAACGAAAAAGCGCCATATCCGATAGGCCTCCGTGCATCGCCAGATTGCATATCCACGCAAATGCGGCCACATGCCAGAAGCTTATCTTTGTCTGTCCCGCCGGCGCCTGGCCAGTCCATACCTTCTCGGTGGCAATCCTCCAGAAATCGGCAAAACTACCTATCTGGCCGCCCAATACGGTCTTAGCCAGAAGCGGAAGCATCACTACTGCCCCTGCGATAAACATCAAAAACATCCACGGCGAGCAGACCTCCGAAAACTGAGCCAGCCTCTTGAAACCGAGAATAGCCAAAGTTACCACAAGGGCCCCTACGCATAGCGCAACCAGCACGAATCGGTAATCCGTAGGAAGCAGGCCGGTCTGAGCAGGTATGCCGAACGGAATCCGCACCGCCGATGCCGATACCGTAATCATACAGCCCGCCAGCACACAAAATAGCGTTGCATTAAGTATATTATAGATAGTTGTGGTAACGGGTCCCGCTACCCTCCGCAAATACCAGTACAAAGTCAGACGGGTTTGAACGGCGATTGGAGCACAAACAAACGTCCATGTCAGCACCGCCATCAGATTGCCTAAGAGCAGCCCGACAAAGATGTCGTAGGCGGATGCCCCCCAGGCCACAAATAAAGCCCCGATTACGAACTCCGTACCCGCCACGTGCTCGCCCGCGAAGACGCCGGCAAAATGTCTGCCGGGCTGGAGCTTATCCTGCGAGACCGGCTCTCGCTCAAATTCATAAAGCGCATCCATTGCCTTTATGGCACTACTTTTACTGTCACTGGCCATTTTCTTCCCTTTCCATTTTTGTTTATCTGCTCTTACCTCAAACTTGTCACTTTAGCCTCATATTTTTTAACCTCTCTGAGCCAATCATCTCCAACCGGTACGTTCTGTCTTGTGCAGTAGTAATCCCACACTGCACCAAAGGGCATGGTCTTAATCTCTTCAAGCATAGCCAACCTCGAAGTGTAATCACCCTCTTTTTCCATCGCTCGAAGTTTATCCAACGGCTCCAGCAGCGCTATCATCAAAGCCTTGAGCATGCAACGAGTCCCTATCACCCAGGCCGCAACGCGGTTGATGCTCGCATCGAAAAAGTCAAGGCCGATATGCACTCTTTGCAGATAATCGCCACGCACTATCTCTTCGGCAAGGATTTTAAGCTCATCCGACAAAATAACCACATGGTCGCTGTCCCAGCGGACGCCCCTGCTGACGTGAAGCAGAATCTCGTCAAGAAAGTTCAGCACCGATGAAATCTTGTCGGCTATAACTTCCGTTGGATGAAAATGTCCCGTGTCCAAGCAAAGTAAAATATTGTTCTTCACTGCATAGCCTAAATAAAATTCATGCGAGCCGACGACGTAGCTTTCCGTGCCGATGCCGAAGAGCTTGCTTTCCACGGAATCCAAAAGGTATTTACGATTCAGCTTCTGTGCGAACATCTCGTCGAGGGATTTTTCAAGCCGCTGCCGAGGCCCTTTGCGGTCAACCGGAATATCCTTGAAACCATCGGGAATCCAAACGTTCGTCACACAGGCCGTCCCCAACCTTTTCCCCATCGCCTCACCGATTTTTCGGCATGCGATTCCGTGCTCGACCCAGAACTTGCGTATGCCGTTATCAGCACTTGCCAGCGTGAAGCCGGCGGCAGCTTTTGGATGTGAAAAGAATGTCGGATTAAAATCCATGCCCAGGCCGTTTGCCTTTGCCCAATCAATCCACGTTGAGAAATGCTCAGGCCGCAGCTCGTTACGCTCAACCTTACCATAAGTTTCTGCATAAATTGCATGAAGATTCAGCCGATGCTTACCGGGTATCAGGCTCATCGCCTTTTCGAGGTCTGCCCGCAGCTCATCGGCGGTTCTGGCCTTGCCGGGATATGCACCTGTAGCCATTATACCGCCGTCGCTCAATCCGGCGCTACTTTCAAATCCGCCGACGTCATCGCCCTGCCAGCAATGTATCGACACGGCTATTTTACCCAGTCTTTCCATCGCCAAGTCTGTATCGACACCAAGAGCAGAATAGTGCTGCTTCGCCACATCGTATGCTTTTTTAATTCTTTTCGAATTACTCATTTCGCTCTCCTTTGGCAAAATCGTAGTTCGCAACTTCGTATGTCGATATTTCGATAAACGATCTACGATATACGAAACTTCTCCAAGAGTTTCTTTTCTGCCTGCTTTGTCCACAATCCATTGTTAAGATTCGCAGCAACCTCCGGCAGAATTTTATCCATCTCTTTCAGCGTCACCAGGCCCAGGCCGCGACATGCCGGATAAACCATAATCTTTCCCGGTATCGAGCGGCTCTCAACCGCCCGGATGCCGTCGGCTGCGCCGTCAAGCCCGCAGATAGCAGCCACGCTGACATTGGTATCGAGCCTGCCGGATTCCACCTTTGCAAGCATTCGCTTCATATCATCCAAAGTTGAGCCGCTGGTTCCAATGAAAAAAACCTTCTTTTCTATGTAGCTATTCAAATCAATCTTTGCGGTGACTGCCGCCGGTATGCCGGCAAAGATATTTATTATACCTCGCTTGGAAGCGTCACGCACCGCAGCAGCAACCAAATCCGGCACCGGCGCCATCAGCACAGTATAATCGAAAGCCTGCCCAATCCGCTGTTTTTTGGGATTATACCACTGGTACTGAACACCGTTTCTATTCGCCAGTGGTGCAGCAATCCTGGTTAAAAAAGCTAATCTATTGTCATCCACATCGCCGGCAAAAACACTGACACCTTTGACGCCCTGGCAGATATTTCTTACCACGTGCATAAGGCCCATTGGCCCAGCGGCCCCGATAACGTTAATCTTGTCACCCGGCCGAATCTCGCCTGTCTGCGGGATTATTTCCATAGATTCGGAAGGGTCGCAGCCGGCTGTACCGATTATGCGGATGCCGCCGTAGTGGACTCTTCCCACCGCCGTTTCAACATCTCTTTTGAATTTCCCGCCACACAGCACAATATTCAAAAGTCCCTGTGGAGCAACTTTAGAAAATAATTTCTCCACAGCTGCAGGCTCGCAGCCAAAATAAATTACGTCATCATAGCCGGCATCGGGAAGCTCAGATACATTCGCAGTCACTTTAACAGGAACGTCCGACGGATACGAAATTTCAAATTTATCCAACCACGTTATGTATCTGCATCTGCCATAGCGAGAAAGAAATGCCTTAAAAGTGCCCTCATTAACCTGCGAATCTATAACAACGAGCATCTGCCCGCCTTCTTTAATACTGCGGCGTTCTTTGGAGGCGTAAGCATCTTCAACACACGCCCACGGCTCTACTAACGCTACAGCCGAGGCGGATAGTCCCATTGAAACAGGTATCAAAAGCGATTCACCCTGCGGCGATGTAATCACCCTATTATCCATCAAAACGTATTCTTGCAGCGCCCCTTCAAAATTATACCCAAAAGCAGCATTGGAGCCGGCTGTACACAGCCAGCGGTAATCGGTCTGGACCAGGTAACGCTCACCGGGCTTAAAATCTTTCACGCCGGGCCCAACCGCCTCAATTATCACCGACGCCTCGTGCCCGGGCACGGTTGGTAAATCGCCGGGGACATAGCTGGGTATCTGTTTTAGTATCACAGTATCGATGCCGGAAAGAATCTCGCCCTTGCGAACGTGAGCGGCAAATTGCTTGAGCAGCTTAAGGTCTGAAAAACAAAGCCCCACTGCCTCAACCCTGCCGAGGATTTGATGCGGGCCGGGCTTGAACACCTCTTTGGATTTATTTAAGACCAGCTTATCCGGCCCAACCAACTGGACAGCATATTGTGTTTTTGGCAGGTTTGCCATAATGAGTAATATCATCCAAGAACAAAATCAAATATCAAAAATCAAACATCAAAATTACATATCAAAATGCAAAAAGAGAAATATGTTGTCTTTGATCAATCGCCATTTTGAATTTTGACTTGTGATTTTGATTTTTACATTTTAATTTTTAATTTCTTAAGTATCTCCTGTGGTTTACTCTTCTCACTAAAAACTGCAAGTATATCTTCCTGCTGCGGTTCGAGTGAGCCTCCGAGCTGCTGGAAGAATTTATTCTTTTCTGCAATGTTTTTAAAACTTTTTTTAGCCCACTTGCTCGTATAGCCTAATCCGCATTTTTGCTGCAAGACCGAATGAGCATAAACGATATGCGCACCTTTCAAAAAAATCGGCACCAACGTTGACAGCTCCTCGCTTGCAAAGTCGTCAACAAACTTCTGGCCGGGACTATTCATCTCCGTTCCAACCACGATAGGTAAATGCAGTTTCTCAGCCAATTCCACTACCTGATAAAGGTTTTTTAGCTTTATATCTGGAGATCCAGGAGTATAATTGCGGTCCGGGATAATATTAAGGGCCGCTGCACCCGTGCTCATAGCAACCTGCAGCAATTCCTCAATAGCCTTCTCGCCGTCGCTTGTACCATCCAGCCAGGTATGCACGGGAATTCCGCCCGCCGCGAGTATGAACCTATTCATATCAGCCATAGTAGGAAATGAGCCTTTGTCGGGCTGAACATAGCCGATGCCTCCTCGCTTCATGGTCTTTGCCCTTATGGTATTGAGCAGGTCTCTGCCTTCAGGAAGCCCAAGAGGACCGGCATCGACGCCCAATTTTCTGGACCAAAAATCAGAAAGTACCTTTGTCTGACTAAAGATTGATTTTGCCTTACGGGCGTATGCAAGACAAATATGCCGCTCGGTAGGATTATTTGCCGGCGTCAGAGGAAGCACATCACGATTATAATCCAGAGACAGCGGCTCAAGGTACTTATTTACTCGGTCGATCAAATCACGATTTCTCTGCTGGGCGGTTTCACGCAAGCTAAGTAGAAACTGCTTCTGGCCGTCCGGAACATGCGAGCCTGGAAATCCGACGCCCATGTGATAGGAGATTCCCGGCTCGCCGGGCGAGTTTATTACCCTGTCGGAAAATTCCGGCACATAAACCCGTGTCTCCATGCCGGCACAACCCTTGAGATTGAGCATCCTTGCCGCATTGAGAAACTCATCGGCGGCGTCGAGCACATCAAAATCCACCACTTGTGCTACGGCAAGACCAGCTTTGCGAGCCAGCCAGGCGAATTTGCTCGGTGAATAGCCATAAGTATTATAAGAAAAAAAGGTGTGACAGTGCATGTTGACTGCGGCACCTGCCTGCGGCAGGGAGATTTCGCCGGCATCCACCCTTTCACACAGTGACATTAAGGCCTGCTTTCTTTCAGCGGGATTGAAACTATCCAGCTTCCGCTCAAGCTCTTCAATCAATTTCATACTTTTCCTAAAGTGCCTAAAGTTTGGAGTGACTAAAGTGCCTAAAATTATAACTTTTCACTTTAGGCACTTTAGCTCACTTCAGGCACTTTATCTCATTGTATCTTTCCCGCCATAGTGACACATCCCTCGGCTTATACTCTTTCAGCTCGAATGAATTGCGTACGATTTCTCTGGCCTCATCCAGACTTTTAATCTGCCCTGTCGCCTTTGCCTGCATGAGGATATTTCCGGCTGCCGTAGCTTCGGCAGGGCCGGCCACGACTTTTTTACCCGTAGCGTTGGCGGCAAATTGGTTCAAAAGCTCATTCTTCATTCCGCCGCCGACAATATGCAGACAATCAATCTTTTTGCCCGTGACATCTTCAATTCTTTCGATTATTAAACGATACTTAAAGGCTAGCGCCTCCAATATCGCCCTTATCATTTGTCCCTTGTCATGAATTGGCTTTTGGCCTGTCTTTGCAAGGTAGTCATTTATTCTTTTAGGCATATCACCCGGCGATAGGAATCCGCTGTCATCAACCTCAATCTGCGCGGCGAAAGGCTTTGCCTCACCGGCCATATCGGTCAGCTCCGGATATGATAAATCAAGTCCCTCGCGCTGCCATTGTCTTTTGCACTCCTGGACCAGCCACAGTCCCATCAGGTTCTTTAACAGCCGAATCGTATTTTCAACACCACCCTCGTTGGTAAATTCGTACTCGAAGGTTTTGTCATTGACGATTGCCTGCGGCACTTCTAC
>CAZIED010000021.1:13036-17663 GCA_964538525.1 uncultured Pirellulales bacterium
GGCACGGCGGCAACGGCTGAAGCCGTATCGTGAGAGCCAACCGCAATAACGGGAATTTGGCCACAGCTGATTTTCTCTGCTATTGACTCGGTTAATTTACCGACGACCGAGCCGGGAGTGACAATATCCGGCATAATATTCATCGGCAGGGATAATTTGCTGAATATCTCTCTTGACCACCGGCCTGTCTTCATATCCATAAGCTGAGATGTGCTGGCAAGTGTATATTCGCCGAAGGCCTGGCCGCAGAGGTAATATGAGAACAAATCCGCCATAAAAATCAGCTTTTTGGTCTTTGACAGGACATCAGATTTGGCCAGCCGCATCGCCAGCAGTTGATAGACCGAATTCAACTGCATAAACTGTATGCCGGTATCTTCGTAGATTTGGCGCTTGCTTATTAGTTTGAATGCCTTTTCCATAATCCCATTAGTTCGGCTGTCACGGTAATGGTATGGATTTTCAATCAGCTTACCATCGGCACCTATCAGACCGAAATCGACACCCCAGCTATCGACCCCGATTCCCTCAACATTATCGCTGGTCTTTTTTACTGCTTTGTTTATGCCGGCCTTGACCTCCGAAAGCAGACGTTCAAAATCCCAGCGTAGCGAGCCATTCTCTTTGACAGGTCCATTACTGAAACGATGTACCTCCTCAAGCGCCAGTTTATCCGCTGAAACCGAGCCAAGCATTACTCTGCCGCTCTCGGCGCCGAGGTCAATCGCGATATAATTATTCGCTTTAGCCATCTCCAACTCCCTTTAGACAAAAGACTCAAGACCCAAGACTCAAGTTTTTGGCCTTGAGTTTAATCCAGATTCTTTGCCATTGCAAACCGAAAATCAAGGTTTGTGGTTCGTGATTCGTGGTTCGTGGTTCGATTCACTATCCACTATCCACGATATGGATGACTAAATACGAGGTATAAATTAGCTGAATGGAGGAACGGCATTCGGCTGGAAACGCATCTTCGCCTGGCCTATCAGATAGAAACTGCCGGTGATGCAAATCAGGTCTTCTTTGCTGATGGCACTGCCAGCCAGGCGCAGGGCCTCGTCCAGACCGATGGCCGTCTGGCACATCTTACCGCAGATTTCCGTATATTTATCAGACAAATCCTGCGGAGACATGGCCTTGGCTGAGTTACTGCGGGTAAAAATCACCTTATCGGCCCCATACTGCAGCTCCTGCAGCATTCCCTCCACGTCTTTATCATTGTTACAGCCGAAGATTACCACCATCGAATCATAAGGAATATTTTGGCCGATCGCTTGTATAAGAGCACGAATGCTGGCGGCATTATGGGCGCCATCAATCATAATCCTCGGGTCTTCACAGATTATCTCCATCCGCCCGGCCAACCTCACATTTTGAAGCGCCTCGGTTGCCTTACCATTGTCGATCTGCAAGCCGCTTTCTTTCAGCTTGTCCAGCATCGCTAAAGCCAGTCCGCAGTTAATCGCCTGATGTATGCCGTGCAACGGCACACGTAAATGCTCAAATTTGCTCGTAGGCGTGGTCAGGCAAATCCTCGTATGCGGCCCATTCTCTCGAGACGTTTCAAACCGATATGAAAAATCAATATCGTCGCCAGTGACACTCAACGGCGCCTTGACCGCCAAAGCTTCGGATTTAAGAACGCGCATCGCCGCAGGGTCCTGCTCAACGGTAACTATAGGCACTCCCTGTTTGAAAACACCGGCTTTTTCCCTTGCGATACTGTCGATGGTCTTGCCGAGCTGCTGGACATGGTCGATACTCAAGCTGGTTATGCCAACCACTTTAGGCTCAATTACGTTGGTGCTGTCTAACCTGCCGCCCATGCCGGTTTCAATCACCGCTATATGAACATTCATATCAACAAAGTACATAAACGCCAGCGCCGTCATAATTTCAAAGAAGGTCGGCGGGTCGGTTTTCGACAGTTTTTCAACCGCAGTGTGGATGCGGTTCATCAAATCAAGCATCTGCCGCTCGTTAATCATCTTTGAATTGACCATAATCCGCTCGTGCAGGTGCACCAAGTGCGGCGAGGTGTATAAGCCTACGGTATAGCCGTTGGCCTCCAGCATCTTCGCCAGCATCGCAGCGGTAGAGCCTTTTCCCTTCGTTCCGGCGATATGAACCGTCTGAATCTTTTTGTGAGGATTGCCCAGCAGCGACAACAGTTTCCTCATCCTGTCCAGACTGAAGGTCGTAACGTTATAGCGCAGAGTCTCTTGCTTCTCGTAGTCAGTCTTACTAAACAAATAGCTCATGGCTTCGTTATAGCTACGAAAAGCCTTTTGAGGCCTGACCACGGTGAGCTTGGATGAACTTTTTGTTGTTCGTTTCTTTCCGTTTGTATTTATCAATTTTGCCATGAAAACCGGATTATAGCCGATAAAATCAATTCAGTCAATCTCTATAAAGCTTACAACACAGGCATTCCCGAAAATGGAGGGTATAATACCTTGCTAATAAAGGACTTATGGGACTATACCTATGTTTTGGTATTTTTTGAAACTCAAATTTCATCACAATTTCTAAAGACATAATTAGCACAGTTTATACAAAAATTTCACAAAGTGTTTGTGGTTTTAATATGTTTAATACTGTTTTTTAACGTTTTTTGTTCGATAATTACAAATGTTTCACGGAAATGATACACTGCATGAGGCAAAATAATAAACATTCTGGGTCTACGCTGATTGATTCGGCATAGACCCAGAACGTGAGTGTATTATTGAAAATATCGTTCTAAGGCCTATAAAGCCTAATATCATCAATGTAGAGCGTACCTGAGCCACCAGGCTGTGTGCTGGCCCTGTCGCCGACACCAATAATCAGCTTCGTAATAGCCTTCAGATTCACGCCGGTTATGCTCGTCAGCGGAATATTCCACGGTGTAAACGTCGCTATGGTCGTTGCAGCAGGATCGGAATTTTTGACGACCGCACTATTGCCGGTACTATCCTGCAGCGCCACGTAAAGCTGCTCAGCAACGTTATATGTTATGCCGATGTCCTGTGACTTCCAGTTGCCCGTGCCGGGATTGGCAACATTGGAAAATTCCGCAGTGCATGTTGCCGCTGTATTATGGCTGGTCAGGCATAAGCCTGCATAGACATCCGCAAGCATAGGCATATCAACAGAACCCAGTGTTGTCCAGCTACTTCCATTGGCCGAATACTCTGTTGTAAAGGTGTTGCCGCTGCGTGTTAACCTTACCCATTGCGGTGCTGTGATGCTGGTGTCTGAAGTAGCTACCGTCTCGCTAACAGCATCTGCAATAGAACGACGCTGGAAGGCAACTCCATTACTAGGTGAAACAACCACCATAACATGTGCAGAGCCTGGTTGTAGCGAATCGCGGAGCATCACTCCGGCCTTGGCCCATCCATTGGTGTTAGTGAGACTGACTACTTTTGCTGTTATGGTGCCATTGCCGGAGAGCGTCTTATAGGCAAAGTGGAACTGGTCGGCCGTGCCCCAGATATCTGCACCGGCAGCAGTCATCGTGTAGGTCTGCCCTGTTTGCGTAAAGCTGCCGACAGATGCAGGTATGCCCCTGAACCACAGTGTTAGTGAATTAACACCCTCTGCAGTCCAGTCCTGCGCGGCATCCCACTGCCGTTCGGCTTCAGAGTAAAGTAATGTCCCGCTCATATCAAACGTAGTACCTTCATTCACGGTACCGTCGTTATCGTAATGCATGTACATTGATTGACGGCCACTGTTCACTATTCTCGTTTCAGCATACGGAGGATCAAAGTGCCCGACGGTCATGCCGGTATTATTCACAAAGTAATCTGCCCACGTATTGTATATTAAGTTGCTTACGTCATTATAGCCTTCAAAGTCATCGACAACAAGGAAGTTGCCTGTGGTAAAGCTCCAGACATCGCCTTTCCAAAGTTTATCCGGGTGAGCATCGTTGACCTCATCGACCCGCCAGTAGTAGGTTGTGTTGAATTGCAGAATTCCGGGTGTATAATTGGGATCGGATTGTCGGTCTTTATAAATCCCAGCCGTAGTAGTGCTGGCATCGTTTACATCGTTAAAATCGGCGCCGAAATATACATCGTTTGTAGCAGCATAATCACCTGGCGTCCAGCTAAGAATTGGGTCTCTTCTCACATCCGTTGCACGGTTAGCCGGCCTCGCGCCATAGGCTGATACAAGCTTAAACTGGTCAAATGGTATCAAGCTGACACCAGGAATGATCTCTTGCACTCCATTGCTGTCAGGCCCGCTCCAGGCTACAGATAGATTATCATGGCCCCAGCCTTTCTTATGAAGTACCATAATATAATACAGAGTGCCGCCGCCTTGCAGAGGAATAGGCTTGGATTGCTGAATCGCGGGGTATTTGTCCCATTGGCGAGGTTCGGTCCAGCCATCCCTACCATCTGCACTATCCACATAGGCAATCATAGATATATCAGATGGACTGTTTCCAAACCATAGTTGACTGTTCTCGCCACTTGCGATCCAGAATATTATCGCTGGGAACAATGGTTGTTCACGCGACTATTTAAAAAAGGCTTAGTCTATAGAAAAAACTCCATTGTGAATTGGGATCCTGTAGACAACACCGTCCTTGCCAATGAACAAGTAATCGATGGTCGTGGATGGAGATCAG
>CAZIED010000022.1:0-3249 GCA_964538525.1 uncultured Pirellulales bacterium
CAGGACAACAGAAATAAAAGAGATTAATTTTGAGTACATAATAGTCCTCCTTCAAAAAAAGTTAATACAATAATCCCCCTGTCTTGGCCATACACCAAAACACCAGCCTCGATTTACTATTTTCTATTTACTATTGACGATTGCAAAATAATAAATAGTCAATAATAAATCGTAAATTGGTTCTCCCTCCTTCGTGGTTAAAATGAGCTGTTAATTGAGATTTAACAACATCGATTCTTCGGCACAAAGCTTACACTATCATTATACTCTGTACCTTATATCTCCTCCCTTCAGTTCAATAAAAACTTAAAATCCTGTACCTTGCTAAACTAAAGCTCGCATACTCCTGTATAAGATTATTTATATTAAATTAGCTTTTTTTTGTCAAGGAAAAGTTTTTTATAATGGCACTTAGGACAGGTAAAGTTCGTCTTTTGGCTTGATTTCTGGTATTTGATTTTGCTTTGTCTTAACTTCGTTTTTTTCTAATGCAAAGCTGGGGGCGATTTCGAGCAGGCAATCTGGAGTACCGTCAGGTTTTCTGGGGACTGAGACAGCGGCTGATTCGAGCCAATCGGCGGTATAATCAATCATCATCTGTTTTGTAGTTTCGACACTATCAACTCCGGTTGGACTCTTGACAGGGGCGAATTCCTGGCAGCGTAAAGTCTGAAGGATTATTGACTTTGAGGCCAAGGGTAAGGCGTCAAAAACAAAGGATTCGAGCTTTATGCCGTTTGGTTCAGCAGGAGAAACCAACTTTCCATGCCAATCGATGTGGGGAATCTTTTTTATAGCTCTGTGCAGGGGCAGAGAAAAGCCTCCGGCATTTATTCTTTCAACAAAACTCACATTTATAATGTGAATAGCAATGCTGCCAAGCGCAAATACAAGTGTGCCATCGGCATTTCGTTTCTCGGCAATTTCGTCGGGTAAATCGCAATATTCAATAACGGTTACCTTGTTATTAATCAGGCAAAATATGCCGATTTTTTCCTTTGGCCCAGTTTTTATTAAGGCTTTTGAGGACATTTCTGCCCTATCGAGGGCGTGTAGTCCGATAAAAAGGGGGTCGAATATCCTTACAAGCGGATTATCGACCTGCCAATAACTTATGAAATCAATTCCGCGTTTTTTCATATCTTCGATAGCACCGCTTTTGTAGAGCGCTTTGAGGCTTCCGCCGTGACCATCGGGCGAGCAAGCGATGGTAGCCTTGTCGGTCATCAGGATTTTGCCATCGAAGCTGAAATTGGGTAGTGTTCCTTGTTTAAATATAAAGACATCTTTCTCATTAAGGCCGTAATAGCCATTTTTACGAAAGATTTCCAGGTTTTGGTCGTAATTAAGAGGGCTGGTCATAATGTACCACGGGCAGATGGTCTGGTATTTCTTTGAAACCGCTGCGATTGTTTCAGCAAAGAGCTGAAATAAAGTCTTATTTTTAACAGGACTGATGGGGAAGTTACCCTTTGGACCGTCATAGCCGAGACGTGTTCCCTGGCCGCCAGCGACTACCAAAGCCGCAACCTTGCCGGTTGAAATTAGTTTTTTGCCTAATTCAATAGCTTTATTATATTTACGTTTTTGCTCGGCATCAGCTTGGTTCGGATTATAGGCCGGAGCGGGAATTAAGTCGGCACTAATTTTTGTGTGTGTAGTTTTTGGGATGAAATTTGCTGCCCAACAATCTATTTGTGAGAAGTCCAGCTTTTTAATTTGTTCTAATAAATGCTGCTTTTGGGGCGTAGTTAATTCATGCCAAAATCTCAAGAGGTGTTCTTGCTTGTGTTTTTTAAGCAAATTTTGTATATTTTCAAAGGTTTTTTTGCTAATCATATCTGTAATTTCAAGCCGAGTTTTTGCTAATTATGCCTGTGATTTCATGCAAAAATTCATGTAAAAATAAAAATATATAATAAAAATTTAAAAAAAGTTAAGAAAATTCATTAAAATAGTTGACAGAGTAACCGATGTTTATTATTATAAGACATAGAAAAAGGTAGGTTCACGAATAATTTAATATTTAAAGCTATTATATTTTATTTCCTATTTCATATCAAGAAACCTACCTGTGTCAGAATAAGAGTGTATTTCAGTTAGTGCACTATCGAGTCGATAGTATATTCAAATTTACATTTACCGGAATTTAGTGTCTTAGCTCGATTATCGTTAAGGCTGGTATTTGAGACGTTCGTTTTCAAGCAAAAAAGTAAATGTCAAGGAGATTCGCGGGCCAAAAACGGTGCTTTGCATTTTGTTGTCGTGTTGCGATAAGCATTTATCCATTAAAAAAAGTAAACTAAAGCGTGCTTGAGAACGAATGGTCTATCGCGAATCTCCAAGGTTATAAAGGAGAAATAAAATGAGAAAGAAAGGTTTTACATTGGTTGAGCTGCTGGTCGTGATTGCGATCATAGCGCTACTGATGGGCATTTTGATGCCGGCATTAGCCAGGGTCCGGCAGATTGCCCAGCGTATGGTCTGCGGCTCGAACCTGTCCGGTATCGGCAAGGCGATGCTGATATACGCCAACGATTATGACGATGAATTTCCTCGTGCAGGCGGCGTAAACACTGTTTGGGGCGGCACCGTAAGATGGGATGCCCTTGACAGATTTACTGCTTACGGCTTGGCAACGAATGGTTCTGGCGGCGCCGCGACGATTACCTCCAGTTTCTATCTTTTGGTGAAGTATTCGGAGGTTACGCCCAAGTCGTTCATCTGCAAGGGTGATTCCGGAGCTTCAGAGTTTAAGCTGGCCGATTATCCCAGTCGCAACGCAGCGATTGCGGAGATGATTAATGCCTGGGATTTTGGTCCTGGCCCTGACGACTATAGGAAGCATTGCAGCTATGCCTATCATAATCCTTACGGTTTGTATGCTCTGACTACATCGAGCGAGCCTGGGATGGCGGTGGCAGCCGATAGGAATCCGTGGATTGCTGCGCCTGGTGCAGATGCAAAGACGCCATTTACGAATTTCAAGCCCGACATAACTCCGTGGAACGGCACAGCGACACAGGCGAAGTTTGGCAACGCTGTTACACACCAGGAGGATGGGCAGAATGTATTGTTCATGGATACCCACGTGGATTTTGCCAGCCGAGCATATTGTGGTATTGAGGATGATAACATTTACACATATGTAGCTGGTGGTATTGGATACGTTCAGTTAGGTACTCCGCCTGTGCCTTTCACGAGCCTGCCCGGCAGCAGAAGAGATTCGCTGGTTGTGCATGATGGCGT
>CAZIED010000022.1:3349-17577 GCA_964538525.1 uncultured Pirellulales bacterium
CTTTCACGAGCCTGCCCGGCAGCAGAAGAGATTCGCTGGTTGTGCATGATGGCGTACCAGCAGCGGGGGGTGCGACAAGAAGATAAAAAAACCTGGCAATTTTCGTTGTTTTGCAAACGGCCTTGTGCAAGAGCACAAGGCCGTCTTTATTGGTGGAAAGATATCTATTCCTTCCTCATTCCAGGCGGAAGTTCGATGCCGAAACGTCTGGCGGATTTCCTGAAGTCCACTATGATTTTGGCTGCGGCTTTTGGGTCGTCCAGCACAGTGAAAACATTAAGGTCTTTGGGAGCAATATAGTGGTGCTCTTTAAGCATTTTCGTTTTCATCCACTTTATAAGGCCTTTCCAATAATCACGGCCCATGAGAATCACGGGGAAATAGGCCTGTCTTAAGGTTTGAATCAAAACAAGCGCCTCAGTAAATTCGTCCATAGTTCCGTAACCACCGGGGAAAACTATGAAGCCATGGGCATACTTCAGGAACATAACTTTGCGGCAGAAGAAATATCTAAAAGTGAGTGAAAGATTCTGATATTCATTTGGGATTTGCTCAATTGGCATCTCAATATTAAGGCCGATGCTTCTGCCGCCTGCTTGTGCGGCTCCTTTATTTGCTGCTTCCATGATTCCACCGCCGCCGCCGGTTATTATAGCAAATCCGGCTTTGGCTAATTCCGAAGCTGTTCGTTCGGCGAGCTTATAATAGCGGTGCTTTGGCTTTGCCCGTGCCGAGCCGAAGATCGACACCGCAGGCCCTACGGATGACAGCTCCTCAAATCCTTCTACAAACTCCGCCATTACTCTGAATATTCGCCAGAGGTCTTTCACCGGACTTTCGAGTATTTCCATCATATTTAAGCCCTTTCTATCTGCCGGAGCTGTGCCCAATTATTACTGTGAATCTGATTTCACCACAGAGCCGGCTCGAACGCAGCCGGACAATATTTAGTTATCGGACAATTTTCGCAGTCCGGTTTGCGAGCTTTACATATATATCGTCCGTGAAAAATCAGCAGATGACTAAATAGCGTCCAGTCTTTCTTCGGTACTATTTCGGCCAAATCAGATTCGAGCTTAACGGGATCAGGGTTTTCGGATAGCTCCAGCCGTCGAGAGAGCCGAATTACATGCGTATCACAAACAATACCGGGTATGCCGAAGGTATTACCCAAGACAACGTTTGCGGTTTTTCTGCCTACCCCTGGAAGTGCTACAAGCTCTTCCATCGTATCGGGGACTTTACCTTTATATTTTTCGGCTAAAATAGTACAGCAGCCTTTGATGCTCGCTGCTTTATTATGATAGAAACCTGTGCTTTTTATGTCCGACTCTATCTGCTTTATATCGGCTTTCGCCCAATCCGCTGCCGATTTGTACTTCTTGAACAAGTCTTTTGTCACTATGTTGACCCGCTCATCTGTGCACTGGGCTGATAGAATCGTTGCGATAAGAAGCTCAAGCGGGTTGCTGAATTTTAGTGCGATTGTTGCGTCCGGAAATGTCTTTTTCAATATAGGCCAGATTTTCTTAACTCGTTCGGCTGCCTCTGTCTTGTCGATTTTTTTGAGGTTCGCTCTCTTTGCCATTGTGTCTCCTATCCGGAAGTTTTTCGAGGGATTTCTTCAATTCATTCGCAAACAGAATTCCGTGCCATCTGACCGGCTCTTTTTCCCCCGGCACAAACAGCATGTTCACCGGTACGCCCAGCTCATTATAAATATTTTTCAAATCCAACGTCGCCGGAAGGCCTTGTTCTGTTGTATCGGCTTTAATTGCCAATATCCCTTTTTCCTCGATAAGTTTGGCAATGTCTTTGCGCTGATAAACAATCTTATCCACAACTTCGCAATTAGTGCACCAGCCGGCAGTGAACTTTATAAGAACGGGCCTTTGCTCGGATATGGCGCTATTAATCAAGTCTGTGTTATAGTCATGCCAGCTGATTAGTTCAGGCGCAAAGAAGAAGCGAAAAGCTGAAACAATCAAAACCACCGCTATAGTGCGAACCAGCAGCTTGCGTGATAATTTAGTTTTGTAATCAGCCCAGCTGGCCCACATCCAGACGCAAAAACTCAGGACAACCGCGAAGTATAACACGTTGATTCTGTTGTCTTGGGGAACTCCTTTAATCAGTTTTACTGCGACGAACAGCAGAATAAATCCGAGTGTTTGCTTAAACAGCTCCATCCACCTTCCCGCTCTGGGCAGGCGCTTTAACAATGCGGGTAGCGATGTAAGTATTGCATAAGGCAGAGCCATGCCAAGCCCGATTACCATTATTGCCAAAGTTCCCAGGGCTAAAGATTGTGCCTGCACCCAGACAAAAGCGAGTGTCAAAATCCCAAAACTACAGGGTGTGCTCAATAATGCTGCCAGAAAGCCCATGCCGGCTGAACCTAAATAACCTTTGCCGGAATCAGATTTGCTCGATGCCGAGCCTGGCACTGTAATCGTAAAGACGCCAAACATAAATAAGGCTAATACTATCATCAGAATTGCCAGGCCTGTAACGATAATCGGATTTCGTAAATGGTCGCCCCAGCTCAAAGTTGTGCCGTAGAAACTCCGCAAAACAATATTTGCCCCGGCGATACAAGCGAAAAATAACAATATTCCAAGACAAAAGGCAAATCCCATTGCCACGGATTTGCTCTTGTTTTGTTCGGCCTGCCTAACGATGCGCATAACTATAAGAGGCAGAATCGGCCAGACGCATGGCATAATATTTAGCATCAGTCCTGCTGTAAAAGCTAATCCGAGGGCGAACCAGACTGAATAATCCAAGTTTGTTTTTGATTTGTTCTGTTCGCCGTTGGTTTCAAAGCTAATCTGTTTCCACGAATCGCGATGACTCCAGTCAATAGTAGTATGCAGCGTTTTGTCAAACGGCTGCAGGCAAATAATGCTTGTACAGGCTAATCCGGAGATTTTAATTTCGATATCACTTGCAGTAATTGTAGGTGTATTTTTTGAGGTTTTCACGGCTTTTATGGGTACAAAGATGGTAAATCGGCCTGCAAAAACTTGGACTTTCTTTCCCGTTGGGTCCGTGAAAATCTTCCATTTTGGAAACACGGCCTTACCAAATTCAAAGTTATCCGATTTGGCCTCGACCTTAAGCTCGAAGCCGCCAGCCGGTGCGGTTTCGGGTTTTGCGTAGTAGTGCAGGTCATCGGTTCCATCGAAGGAGACTGCCATACCTGAATCCGAGCCTGTTCGGGCGGGTACAATGCGGACATTCGAAAATTCTTTTTCGTGTCTTATTAGCTCGATAGGTGCCGCGACGGTATCAGTTGGAATTGTGTCAGCTGCGTTATTTAAGCTTTGGCCTGAGGTGCAATAGGTACTTGCAAAGAGAGACACTATCCATAATGTGACAGTTGTTTTTTTTTGCATAGACGCTTTAAGACCGATACGCATTTGGTTATCTGGTTAACAGGTTATCAGGCAGTGGTGATCAGGTTATCAGAATATCAGAATAATATGTTTGTTCTATTTATGCTGGTATCCTGCTTTCCTGATTCCCTGCGCTCCGATTTCCATAGGTTTCTGATAATGGTAGTGTTATGATTTTTTCTGCTCGCTCTTGGCTTGCTCGGCGGCTAATAAATCCCCGACCGTAGGCTTGACAAGCTCGCCGCCCTCAATAATTAGCTTGACATCGCTGGCGTCGAGAGTTTCATATTTCAGAAGCGCCTTTGTTATTCGCTCCAGCTTATCTTTATTTTTTTCTATCAATTCTTTTGCTTTTTTATATGCTTCATCGGTAATCTTTTTTACTTCTTTATCTATCACTTCAGCGGTTTTTTCCGAGTATTCCTTTTCGCTGGGCATAAAATATATGAGGTCCTTAACTCCAAAATCCGTTCCATAGCTAATCAGCCCCAGCTCGTTGCTCATACCCCAGGTAAGGATCATTTGCCGTGCTATTTTGGTAGCCTGCTCAATATCCGACTGTGCTCCGCTGGATATATCGTCACAGAATATCTCTTCTGCGATTCGCCCGGCGAAACAAACCTGCAAAAGCGCCATGCAGTATTTTTTTGTAAAGATTGTTCTGTCTTTTTCCGGCAAGGTGAAAGTGGCACCGCCCATTGGTCCGCGGGGGATGATGCTTACCTTGTGCAGGGGGTCTGCATCTTTTAACAATGACTGAACGAGTGTGTGGCCGGCCTCATGGTACGCGGTAATTTCTTTTTCCTGCTGGTCGATAAACCTGCTTTTTTTGGCTCTGCCCCAGTGAACCTTATCGCGTCCTTCTTCCAGGTCGGCCATTTCAACATATTCTTTGTTGGCCATTGTTGCCATCAGGGCGGCCTCATTAATGATAGCGGCCAGGTCGGCTCCGCTAAACATAGGTGTTCCGCGGGCTAGTCTCTCCAGATTTATGTCGGGACCTAATTTCACATGTCTGGCATGTACATTCAAAATGTCAATTCTGCCTTTTAAGTCAGGCAAGGGGACAACAACCTGCCTATCGAACCTGCCCGGACGAGTCAATGCGTGGTCCAGGATGTCCGAGCGGTTTGTCGCGGCGATGACAATTACTTGGTCGTCCGTATCGAAGCCGTCCATCTCGACGAGGATGGCATTTAGTGTTTGTTCGCGTTCATCGTGTCCGCCGCCGACAAAGCTTGGGCCGCGTTTGCGTCCGATTGCGTCGATTTCATCGAGGAATATGATACAGGGCGAGTTGTCTTTGGCCTGGTTAAATAAATCCCGCACTCGCGACGCCCCGACGCCGACAAACATTTCTACAAAGTCGCTGCCCGAAATGATTAGGAACGGGACATCGGCTTCGCCCGCTATGGCTTTGGCTAAAAGTGTTTTTCCACAGCCAGGAGGCCCAACGAGCAGAACACCGCGTGGAATACGGCCGCCCAGCCGCTGGAATTTTTTAGGGTTTTTCAGGAACTCGATTATTTCGGCGACTTCCTCTTTGGCCTCTTCAATGCCGGCTACGTCCTTAAATGTTACTTTGACCTTATCTTTGCCGTGTACCCGATGCCTGCTTCGGCCAAATGACATCAACATGCCGCCGGCACCGCCGCGAAGATTCCGGACAAGTATGAAGTACAAAAATCCCACCAGCAATAGCAAAGGCAATATCCAGTTGAGTAACATGAGAAGCCAGGTGTACTGTTTGGAAAATTTGACCTTGACACCACTTTCCTCGATCTTCTGGAGATACTGTTTATCCACCCATTCCGGGCTGTAATCTACCGAAAAGGAAAGGGGGGCTTTTTCTGCTCTGCCGGGGGTGTTAGGTTTGAACTTACCTGTAATATCTGTGTCGCCTATCTCAACGCTTTCTATATGTTTATCCTCAATATAACGGACAAATTCATCCCATCTGATTTTATCAATGCGTTGCCATTGTTGCAGCATCATCAGCCCTATGAAGATTAACATTAGAACAATCATCAGCCAGCTGAATGGCCCGCGCTTATAGTTTGGCCGGGAAGCCTTTTGATTTGATTTATTCTGGGAGCCTGAACGTCGTTGAGCCCGTCCTGAGCCGGGTCGAAGGATTTTTCTTTTGTTGTAACCGTTATCCATAATTAACAATCGAGAACCCCCAAATAAATTTTGGGGTTTTTCTCTGCATGACGGTATTAATTACCACTTTTTCTGCATTAATTCTACGATATTTCGCGCTAATTTGTTTGCTGCGAGACTTGATGCGAAGCCGAAATCCTGCTTTTGGAACTCAGAGAACGTGGCCTGGGCACAAACCGATTGATTGTCTATGAGCAATTGCCCTGTCTTTAGATTTTTCCAGCTCACTACCGCTTTCAATTGAACTTGCTTTTCCAGCGCCAGGCCAAGCTCTCGTTCGATAGTGAGCACCGATTCGTCAATAGATACTATTTGACCTGTTAATAAGGTATCGGCTCTGTCTCTGCTGGAGATTAGCTTATAAGGTGTATCTGCTTCAATTCGCTTGGCCAGAGCATCGGACAGCTCAAATTCGACCCCTCGTCGGAAACTTTGGTTATCGAACATTTCCAGGCAGACGCTGCTCACATCTTGAGGGAACAATGGTTCGTTGGAATAGCCGCTTATGACAGCACAACCGCAAACAAACAAACAAACGGAAAATAATAGTGAGCTAAAATGCCTAAAGTGAGCTAAAGTGCCTAATACTTTAGGCACTCCAAATCCTTCGACCCGGCTCAGGACGGGCTTTAGTTCATTTTGAATTGCGAGCTGCAAGCTTTCTTTATTCATTTTTTTATTTCGCTATACGGGTCACCTGTTTGCTGAAGTCGGATTTGACTCGCTGATTCTGCTGAGGGGCTATCCGGCCAATTCTGGATTACCATATCATAGTAAAGGTTGGCCGACAGCCTATTGCCGACTTTTTCGTAATACTGACCAATGCAAAGCTGTTTGTAGGCCATCTGGTCATCTATCTGCTTGAGTATATTATCGATGTCGAGCTCTTTTGCATCTTGCGGAAATCGCAGCTTGAAATCTTCGTAGTGGCTCTTTGCGGTTTTTAGGCATGAAGCATCATACTTCGACCCTCTATACAAGGCGTATTTACACCGTGCCATGCTCAGTAGTATTTGTTTGGTCTCTTGGCTGGTTTTGGATTGCAGCGATATTTCCGACCACTTAAGGTAGGCCTCGTTGAACATTTTTCTTTTTTCATAGTTTTCGGCAACGACGATACCCGCTCGCAGTCCAATGTCTCTGTCACCAGCCCTATCGGCAATGCTTTCCATGATTCTTAGGCCTTCGGCATAGCCTTTAATCTTGAATATGCCGAGCACGGTTTTTTTTCTGCCGGCCAGGTAGGCCTCTGCTATGTAAAATTGTCTATCCAGGGCGGCATCATAGAGTCTGCTTTGGTAGTAATTTTTATCCAGAAATTTATTATAGTAATTAGCCGCTTTTGAGAATTTTCCCTCACAAAAAAATAATTCAGCCTTTATGAAGCTATCGAGGTCCTTCTCTTCGATATGGGAGAACTCCTTTTTAAGGTTGTTCCATTCTTCGGATAGGGCTTTAGTTTGGCCGGTGCTGATTAGTTTTTCCGTTCGAGCAACGACCAAAAGATATTTGTCCTCATCTTTTGCTTCGATGGGCTTCCAGTTTTGGCCTTGCTCCAGCAGCCACGTATCGGCAAAGGCAATCCCCGCGCTTGTCTTGAGCGTAGTCGAAAGATGTGAGGACAAAACGAGCGTTGCCAGCAATGCAATCGTTTTCACTCTATATGTCAGCATTCTTTCAACACTCTTTAGCCTGTTACGTTTATTATTGTCAAGCGATTCGTTGCAAGCAATAAGTTCGGCTCGCCGTACCGAGCCTTTGATATTATAACTATTTTTATATCCGATGCAACTGACACTTCAAGTATAGTTTTTTTATTAATTCAATCACTCACGCCTCGAATCCATTTGGAACCGGATTAAATATGCGTCAAATCCGCAATTTTAGCGGATTTGGGCAGGTGGCAATGGTTGACGGCTGATATTCAATATCTTATAGTTAAGTTTGTATTTCGTATTTCGCAATTTCGTATTTCGACCTTCGACCTACGACATACGATATACGAAGATGGACATAAGGAAATGAAGATACAACCGGTAAAAGGAACGAGGGATTTTTATCCGCCGGAGATGGCCGTAAGAAATTGGATAATCGACGGCTGGAAACGGGTGTCTATCCGTAACGGCTTTGAAGAGTACGATGGGCCGATATTTGAATATTTGACGATGTACAAAGAAAAAAGCGGCGACGAAATCGTCGAGCAGCTTTTCTCGCTCACTGATAGAGGCGGTAGAGAGCTTGCGATTAGACCGGAAATTACGCCTACCCTCGCTCGGATGGTGAACCAGAGAATCAATTCACTGCCCAGACCCATAAAGTGGTTTTCGGTGCCGCGATTGTGCCGGGCAGAACGGCCTCAGAAAGGAAGGCTACGCGAGTTCTTCCAGTGGAATATCGACATAATCGGCGTTAACGACAGCTTTGGAAAAGCCTTGGCTGATGCCGAGGTGATATTTACCACAGTGGATTACTTACGTGGGGTTGGTCTTACTAACAAGGATATAAAAGTTAAAATATCGAGCAGAGAACTGCTTGCTGCTTATCTTAGAAGATTGGGTATTCCCGAAGAAATGCTTGGTTCTATATATGTTGTACTTGACAAGAAAGCCAAATTGCCGGTAGAAGCCTTTAGCGAATTGCTCAGCCAGCAGGTTCCAGACGAAAACACCAAAGGAAAGATTTTGGATTTTATGAGTGTTGATTCGATACCGAAGCTTGAAGACCTGGTAAAAAGCGAATCAGATGAATCCAGTGCTTACCTCGACATAAAGATGGTTCTTGATTATTTAGATATGATGGGAGTTGGTGATTTCTGTGTCTATGACCCTTCCATTGTGCGAGGGCTGGCTTACTATACAGGAATGGTATTTGAGGTTCATGATATTGTCGGCGACCTTCGCGCAATATGCGGCGGGGGACGTTACGATAATCTTCTGATGGACTTCGGCGGACCGGCCATTTCCGCTACCGGTATGGGTATGGGCGACTGTGTGCTGGAAATCCTGCTGCGGGAAAAAGGTTTGCTCGAAAAGAATATTACCCCCAAAACGCTTGACTACTTTATTGCTTATATGGGACCCTTTGGCAGGGAGGCGTGGAGTGTTGTTGAAAAGTTGAGGTCGATGGGAAAAACGGTTTACTTCAGTTATAAGCCAAGCGGTCTTTCGAAGCAGTTGAAAGAAGCTTCTGCTCAAAATGCAAAGAAGTGTATAATCATAGGCGAAGACGAGCTCAAGGAAAACAAAATCAGGATCAAGGATATGGCGACCGGCCAGCAGGAATTGATTGAAATTGACCGTTTTTTTTGCGGATAAACAAATAAATATTTAGCCCCGCACCAATTGTCCCGCTGCTAAAAGCTCGGACTTGGACAGGGCCGGAAGAATATTTCGAGTTCAATTGGTGCGGGGTTTTTGATATGCAGATGAAGGATTTGCCGCGTAATCAGTACGAGCGAGCCTTTGAAAATTGGTTGATTGATAATCACATTCGGTACATTGCGATAGACGAGCGCAAAAGAGCGGCTTTTGCAGCGTGCAAGATTAAGAGCTTCGATTTCTTATTATATCCTCGCAATGGGCAGGTAATGATAACCGAGGTTAAAGGTAGAAAATTTACAGGAACAAGCTTAGCCAATCTGAGAGGTCTGGAATGTTGGGTTACAGCCGATGACGTTGATGGATTGTCACGATGGCAGAAAATTTTCGGTCCGCAGCATATAGCTGTATTCGTTTTTGCATATAAGGTTGAGAACATTGATGTCGATTTTGCCGGCAGGGAGGTCTTTGATTTTGATGCGTATAGGTTTTTCTTTTTTGCGATTAAGCTATGTGACTATAGCTGCTTTATGAAACGCCGAAGCCCGAAATGGCAGACCGTGACATTGCCGGCTGATGGCTTCCGCCGGTGCGCCGTGCAAATAAGTGAGCTATTATTGTAATTTTCATTTTCAACACTGGTAAAATTTCGAGGTAGTCAATTATGGTCAGGAATCTGTTATATCTGGTCGTAGGAGCAGTTCTTTCAGCAGGGTGTGTAAGTGTCCATAGCACCGAACATATCACCGCCCAGAAACAAGCACCAGCAAATATGCCACAATACGCAAAAAAACCGGCCCAGGTTCTTCATCACGTAGTTCTGTTGAAATTCAAGGATGGTACCACGAATCAGCAGATAAAGGACATCGAGAATACCTTCTGTGCGTTACCGAGTAAAATCAGCGCTATCAATGATTTCGAGTGGGGTACCGATGTAAGTATCGACAACCGGTCTGAGGGATTCACCCACTGTTTTGTATTGACGTTTCTCAATGAGGCGGACAGAGGAGAATATCTTCCGCATCCTGCCCATCAGGAATTAGTCTTAATGTCACGCCCGTATCTGGATAAGATTCTTGTGATAGACTTCTGGGCAAAACCATAATAAAATCCCGCAATAAACCTGTCCTGAGCAGAGACGAAGGATTGCGGGGCCAAATATTTAGCCCCACGTTTCACGTGGGGTTCTCAAAATACAATGAGAATCATAGCCGGTACAAAACGAGGGATGAAATTATTTAGCCCAAAGACAACGGCGTCCCGGCCTATTACCGACAGGGTCAAGGAGTCGCTTTTTAATGTTCTTTATAACTACAGGCTGCCGGAAGGTAAAATCGTTGCCGATTTATTCTGCGGCGTAGGCTCTTTGGGACTTGAAGCCCTAAGTAGAGGCGCCGAATTTGTGACATTCGTTGAGCAAGACCAGGATATTATTTTAACTCTGGAAAGAAATATCGCAAAGGCCGGTTTCGTCAAGGAGTCAAAAGTTATAAGAGCCGACGCATTTAAGACTGGCGCCCATGCTGAAAAAAAAATCGAAAATTCCAGATATGACCTTGTTTTTGTTGACCCGCCGTATGCCTTTACGGAAAACGTGCAGGATGGCTCGCCTTTGTGTGAGCTGCTGGGCTTATTAGGTGAGCAGGTGGTACCAAATAGTATCGTTGTCGTCAGAACCGAGCGTCATATTGTTCTGTTGGAACGGTACGGCAGATTTTTATTGATAGAACGACGGCAGTGGGGGAGTATGGCTGTTGGCATTTTACGGAATACAATAGAATGACAAACAGGCAGGCAGCTATCACAGTGATCAAGGAATTACGCAGTAAAGGCTTTGAAGCCTTGCTGGCCGGTGGTTGTGTGCGTGACATGCTGCTGGGACGCTCAGCCAGTGACTATGATGTCGCGACGGACGCTCGTCCGCAGGATGTGATAAGGATATTTAAACGAACACTAAAAGTCGGGGCGAAGTTCGGAGTGGTAATTGTTTTAGTCCACGGCCAGCAGGTGGAAGTAGCAACGTTTCGGACCGAAAGCGGCTATTACGACGGCAGACATCCGACCGCGGTTGAATTTGCCGGTGCTTCTGAAGATGCCAGCCGAAGGGACTTTACCATCAACGGCATGTTTTACGATCCAATTGAGGATAGGGTAGTTGATTATGTCGATGGACAGGCAGATTTAAAAAAACGCATAATACGTACCATTGGCAAACCCGAGGAGCGATTCAGCGAAGATTATCTGCGGATGCTGCGGGCGGTACGGTTTTCCACCCAGCTCTCATTTGCAATCGAGCATCTTACCTTATCTGCGATTTACAGTAACGCCAAAAATATAACCAAAATAAGCGGCGAACGCATAGCGGTCGAGCTGGAAGGCATATTAGTTAGCCCCAGCCGTTCTTCTGGGGCTGCGCTTTTGATTGAAAGCGGCTTGGCTGAGGCGATTTTCCCAGGTTTTGCAGGTGAGCACGCAAAGGTCGGAATTAGTGTATTGTGTCAATTGCGAAAAAAAATCGACTTCACTCTGGCTTTAGCTGGTTTTTTTGCAGGCTGCGATACCGAATTTGCACTACGAAGCTGTAAAGTCCTAAAACTTAGCAGAAGCCAGACAAGGCACTTAAAATTTCTTCTGACTAATCGTAGTAAATTGCTCGATGAGAAGATGTCCCTGGCTGAATTGAAATTAATTGTCGCTGAGCCATACTTTTGGGACTTGTATGAGCTGCAAAGAGCCGTTCAGAAAGCTCAAAAGGCCAGCGTTGCTGCATTGGTAAATCTGCGTAGCAGGATAAAGGCACTGGGTGATATTGAGCTACGGCCGAAGCCTTTGCTCAATGGTCACGACCTAATGCGATTAGGTGCTGTCCCCGGTCCGTCTCTCGGCCAATTGGCGGAGGAGCTATACATCGCTCAGCTCGAGGGCGAGCTGCAAACGCCACAGCAAGCCCAGCAGTGGGCGCAGAGGTGGTTGGGTAAACACAGGGTGATCGGATAATAATGCGTTTCTTTACTCTTTTAATCAAGCCCTCCGGCTCAGATTGTAATATGGATTGCAAATACTGTTTCTACAAGCATAAGGCGCCACAGATCAGTCAGGGCAGACAGCGAATGAGCGACCACGTGCTGGAACATCTTGTTAAAGATTACATGCAGCTGGGTTTTTCGCCGGCTGTTTTTATCTGGCAGGGAGGCGAGCCAACCTTAATGGGGCTTGATTTCTACAAAAAAGTCGTGGAGTTTCAACGGAAGTATGGTGCTGCAGGACAAGAGGTGGCTAATTGCCTGCAAACCAATGCAATCTTGCTCGATGACCAGTGGTGCCAGTTCATGCACGAAAACAATTTTCTTGTTGGTATAAGTATCGACGGCCCCCGTGAATTGCATGACTATTATCGGCTTGACTGCGGTGGCTTTGGTACCTTTGACAGGGTAACGAGGGCTATAGAAAAGTGCAAAGAGTTTAAGGTGGAATTTAATACGCTTACTTTGCTAAACAACGTGAACGTCGAGCACCCGGATAAGCTCTTTGATTTTTTCATCGAGAATAATATTGAGTATCTTCAGTTTATTCCCTGTGTCGAGACGAATCCTGCTACGAGCGAAGTCGAGGATTTTTCAATTACACCGCATCAGTACGGAAAATTTCTGTGCAGATTATTTGACCGCTGGTACGACTTTGGCCCGGCAGAACTACGCATTCGTGACTTTGATTCAGTGCTTTCGTATTGCCTGACGGGAAAGCACACTATTTGCACATACGATAGGCAATGCAGTCAATATATTGTTGTTGAGCACAATGGCGACACCTTTTGCTGTGATTTTTTCGTTGAGCCGAGGTGGCAATTGGGCAATATTTTCGAAACACCAGTGGAAGAATTGGCAGCCAGCAGCGAGAAGCTATCCTTTGCAAGAGCCAAACAAAATATCGCTAATAAATGTCTTCTTTGTAGTTACCTTGATATTTGTCGCGGCGGCTGTATGAAGGATCGAATGATGCTCGGCGAGTATCGAGAAAGCTATTTCTGCGAGGCCTATAAACGCTTCTTCGATTACACAATGCCGAGGTTTATTCAGATAGCTGCTGAGGTTAATTTTAGACTCAAGACGCAAGACTCAAGACGCAAGACTCAAGACACAAAGGAACTGAAGAATTAATTCGATGGTGTGTAACCCAATTTTCCCCATGCAGCCCTCTGGACTTTATGTAAGTCTTCATTGCCCGGTGAATTGGATTGGCTGCCCTGCCGGCCTGTACTCTGCCAGTAACTGTAATCCATGTTTGCGATTGCTATTGTTCGTGGGTCTTTCCATTTCCAGTATTCGCTGTGGTCGTCCGCGAAGGACACGTTGGTTCCATTACCGTGTCGCATCGTAATCTGATCCCACCATCGCTCCTGGTCATACCAGACAGTCCAGCTCGAGCTGCTCAGCCGACCTTCGTCGAGGAAAACCAATCTTTCAGTTGCATTTTTGACCTGTATTCTTCTATAAATCATTACACTTTTGGTGTTCGGTATGCTGGTATTACCATTCATGGCATCTACAATAGCATAAGTTACATATTCTCCTCGGATTCCTGTTGGGCATTTATAGAGAGCAGGTTCAGGACAGTATTTATACAATAAGCCGGATGTTATATTCTGAAGCCATTGCTTTTCGGTAAGCCCGTTACCCCAGGTGACCCAGGCCGGTGACTGACTGGTGTTGGCGCTGACAATTTTATCATCGTTGTCGTCTGCGTACAGATGCCATCCGAGAGTTAACTGCCTGAGATTATTCATACAGGATACGCGTTTGCCGTGCTCTCTGACCCTATTTAGAGCCGGCAAAAGGATTGCCAGTAAAATCGCGATAATGGCAATCACAACAAGAAGCTCTATTAATGTAAACCCCGTTAGAAGAAATCCCCGATTTTTATGATGCTTACTTTTATTTCGAATTTCTAACGCGGTAAAGCCCGTAAGAGGCGAAACCAGCTTCTTGGAAAGCCTGCTTTTAGGGTGTATTTCTAACGTGGTAAAGCCTTTTTCTTCGCTCATAATTATCTACAATATCTTGGCTATGTTTTTTGGCTTATCCGTTGCTGCTTTGCTTAGCTCACAATGAATGATACGTCCAATATTATATTAAGAATCACCCTGACACTCAAATATAAAGTAATTAGACATTTCATTTATGCGGTTATCTGAAGCGGGTTTTTATTGACAGGAAAAAGAATTTATTATAGTATGTGGCCAGGAGAAACGATTACTTATGAGGGTGTATGATATTTATCAGCAGCCCTAAGGAAGGAATAAACCACTTTCTTTTTGGAGATATTTGGATGTTTAATAAAAAAACCGTCATAT
>CAZIED010000023.1:0-16801 GCA_964538525.1 uncultured Pirellulales bacterium
AAAGCTAAAAATGCGATAACGATTAAGACGCAACATAATAAGGCAGCAGCAGGCTGGATATAAAACGCCTCGAAAATTTGGCCCCGCGTAAAAGTCAAAACCGAGGTAGTCATTCCGCAAGTAGGGCATGGCAGATTATATTTCTGCTTAAACCCGCATGGACCCAGCCACCACCCAATGTCAAATTTATCTGTTGCCGCCAGCCAGGAAAATCCAAACGATGCAGCTATTGCCAAAAAAACTACTGCAGCCGTTATTCGCTGATGAAACGAAGCCCGGCTGAAAAATTCCAGTTTTTTTAAATGTTGGCTTATTAGCATAATTGAATTAAAATAAGAGATACTGATATTTATGTCAAGATTGAAGGCGTGAGCTGATATGGGATTAAAACATAAAGATTTGGGTGAGATGCTGGAAACCGCCATAGTGGCCGCTCGGCTGGCGGGACAATTAGCGTTGGAAGAAATCAGTTTTGTCAAAGCTGAAAAGAAGAACGAAAGTGAACTGGTCACGCCAACAGACAGCCGTTGTCAACAGGTAATCATCGATAGCATCAAACAGGCATACCCCGACCACGGTTTTATCGCAGAAGAAGGCGAGCAGGGCAGGCTATTCAAGCAAACGCCACGTGGTAGTGAGGCTATTTGGTGGATTATAGACCCGATAGATGGAACGAATAACTTCGCACATCAAATGCCTTTGTTTGCTATTAGTATAGCGGCCATGTGCGAAGGTGTGCCTTTGGTTGGTGTGATTTTTGATCCTGCCACCAATTCTATGTTTACTTCCGTTAAGGGCGGCGAAGCCCAGCTAAATGGCAGACAAATCTCCGCCGGCGATGAAGAGATGAATCAATTCTCAAGTGTCGGTTTGGACAGTCACTTCGAGTGTGGTGATGGTATGCCGGGCTGGGCTTGCCAGATTATGCAGCAGACAAGATTCCGTAATCTTGGTACGACAGCCCTACAAATAGCTTATGTGGCTACAGGCGGCCTTGTCGCTACCATTGTCAATACGCCGAAATTATGGGATATAGCAGCAGGAGCAGTAATTGCAGAGGCGGCGGGAGCCGTGGTCAGCAATTGGAAAGGTGAGAAGATTTTTCCTCTCGATCTAAATAGCTATGATGGTGCGGAGCTTCAAACAATCGTGGCCAACAAAAGGGTGCACCATAAAATCTTGGAAATGATGAAATAATTTGCGATTTTCGATTTCCAATTTTCGATTGAAGATTTTATCTTTTGCTTTTAGCGGTTTTACGCGAAGCAGCTAAAATCGCGGTTAATTCGTTAGCTTCTGCAAGTAAGTCTGATATCAAATTAGGCTTTACGATTTTTGCTTCAATGACTAATTCCAACCAGTAAATTGATTCATCCGCTTCTTCCTCAGATATGCCTAATTTTGCTATAAAATCTGCTTTTGACTTACCTTTGCACGCAGCCCGATAGTTAGCCCCTACCGAAGTCGCACATCGTAATAATTGTCTTCCAATAATGGAAGCTGTTTGTGTTTTCGGAAAAGCCTCTATCAGTTGAATTATCTGAATACCAAATTGTTTTGTTCTTTTCTTGAGTTGATCGGGCGTCATACTCTCAATCATAAATCGGCAATCGGCAATCGTAAATCGAAAATCACCTTGGGTCTGGGACAGGCTGCAGGGCAATAACTTTTACTTTGCCGTTGAGCGTATAGACGTTACTTCTGTCGAGTATGGCTATAACTCTTTTTTGTGGGCCGTCAACACCGATGCGCACGAGTATATAGGCGGTAAAGACATCACTTCGTACTGTAGCGAGGTTACTGATGCGTGAGAAAATCATATTCCGCTCCTCAAAGTCATCTCCAGCACCATCACTCGGTGTCAGGTCGGGTGGGCCGGTTAAATCAGCCGGGTCAGTCGCATAGTAGTACATCTCGGCTATCTGCATTAGGTCGCCGATACTTCTAAAACCTCCAATATCTGTATCTCTATATTGTGCGATTGCTTGCGCGATTTGTGGTCTCATCCATGGTAATTGAGATATTACAAACCATGGAGCGGTATTAATGTTTATGCGCCCTTTTATTCTTGTTTCATTTGGTACCAAGCCAAAAGCTGCCGGATCGATGACCGTCAGGTATTGAAAGATATTGGTAAAGGCCGGTTTTTTCAAGTCAGGCCGAATAAATTCCTCCGGAGGCTGCATCGCAAGTCGCACACCAATCATATCACAAGGGTCGGCACTACCTCCTGCGATGAAAACCTTTGCAATGTCACCTACCGTGGTGAAAAAGCCGGAGGAATTTTCAAGGTTGTAGTTTCTTTGGCTTGCTGTTATTCCATTAGGCATGCCGAGGGTATTATTTGTTGGCTGTAAATTTTGGTATATTATATTCCAGCTGTTGTCCGGCCTGCTGTAAAACTGCGATTTGCCCTTTGCAGTGTTCCAGGCAAACCAGGTGTCATTGGTTATCTGCCGGTCAAGATAAAGGTCCGTCAACGCTACTTTTCTGAGAAGGCAAATGTCATATTTCTCGATTAGCATAAATGTCGGTGGCTCTGCACTTACAGGGACATATTTTGCCGGCACTAAATTACCGTCTTCCTTGCCTAATCCTGCTGATATTAATCGTGACACGTCAAACGTGCTGGAAGCAGTGGAGCTATTGGTTATTACAAATCGGCTGTTGGCTGCTATGACATAGCCCGAAAGATTTATTGTGCTTACGATGGTATTACCTCGTCTGAGCTCGAGCCTGAAATCTCCCAAAGGAATTGTTACGTTGAACGGATTATAAAGCTCAATCGCGAAATAGTTGTTCGTCGAGGTGGCAGCATCGATCTGGCTTATATAAAAGGCTATCTCACTTATAAACGGCTGTGCTTCAAACCCAAAGCAGGTTATTGAGCCGGCTTGTAAGGTAGTGACATCAACGTCCGCATCGCGAAAGTCAACGATATTTACCGCTAATTGGGCAGCAATCTGTTCACGTTCGGTGGAATTAACGCCGGCCAACAATGCCTGATGTAACTGGTTTAGCGGGGCGGTATTTAAGTTGACCATTTTTCTGCCGTTTGGGTCGATAATCCGGTCTGAGCTGCATGTGGTAGTGATGTGACGATAAGCATAATTCGGATCAATATTGCCGATATCATAAGCCCTTTTAAACCAGTTATCAAGCTGCTGACCTCCGGTTGTTACAGGCGTGGATATGGTATTTTTTCTAAATTCCTCACTCCAGTCTTCCAGCCTTGTATCAATCGCTGAATTATTCAGAAGAAATCGAAACCGTAGCTCAAGCTCGTCGGAAATATCAAAAGGGGTGTAAGGTAAGTTTGGCTCGCCAAAGTTCCAAATCACATTTTGTTCGTATTTTTTCAAATCCAGATAATCAACGCCCACGCCTTGATTTGCTCTTGCTTTGAGTAAATCTGTTTCCTGGATTGCAGTGGGGGGATTGCCAGGCCTGCCGGCTAAAGCCATAAGATTTATCTGCATTTGACTTGAGCCATCGATTGTTTCATGGCTTCCGCTTGGATCGAATTTAAATGCTGTATTGACATTCAGCATTCCACCGTTATCCACTATTCTTATAGCGGCATAAATGGGCTTTCCTTTGCCGGATGTAATATTATCGAGTTTTATCCATTTTGAATCACCCACACCATCACCGTCAGCATCAGCATTGGCAGTGGACGTATTGGGATCGGTTATCGAGGCGTATTCAGGCACAACCTTTGCTTGTATGTCTCTGGCATAGCCTGTCAAAGATCCGGTGACGTCACTAATTTGTCGCCAGTAATAATTCCCGTCCGATGTGTATGGCTCAAGATTGGCAAGCCATTTGTTCTGAGAGCCAGGGAAGTCTGCGTATTCCTGATTTGCAGCTCCGGGAACATCAAGGACTAATTCATCCGATATCCATGCGATGACCGTTTCGACTGCGAAGTTCAGGTCCTTGTTTTCCGAGATAGCTGATGTGGCTATTTTATTTACACGGGACACCATAAGAAACAACACGCCAACAATAGCTAACAGGCTGGTCAGTACCACAGTTAAAATAAGGGCTGAGCCAATCTTTGCTCGTATCTGGATTCCCGCAAGGCGGGGTCCCTCGTATCTCGTTACTCGTATTTCGTATTTTCTTTTCATTTCTTTTATCAATAAACTATGAACACCGAACCATGAACTGCGAACACCGAACTAATTATCTAAATAAATAATATGTGTAAAAGTCCTGCCGTTTTTTATGACACCATTTGAATCGTATAGAGTGAACGTAAATTTAAAGGCGTTTGTGCTGATATTTTGCCCTTCACCTTTCTTTCTGCGGCTCCAAATAATATTGCCTGAGGAGTCTGATTCTGCGAATTGTATGGTAAAATTATCTACGCCTTGAGCAAGATACATAACGAATTGGTCCTTCACATCGTTGGGGTCAATAATAGGTTTTTTTACCCAGTCTTCCTGGCTGTTAAATGGGGGGGTAACCCTCCACTCTGAGATAGACTCTCGATAATATTCGCCTCGTGGGTCTGAACCTGATGAAGGCACGTTGTCGGTCAATATGGTTTGTCTTCTCAGAAGCATCTTTTTTTCCGGCTTGAGCACGCTGCCGTAAGAATTGGAATCTGCCGGGCCATAAAATATGCACGCTACGTTACCTGCTATTGTTTTGCTGTTGTATTGCCTGGTTGTTTGGAAATCACCATCGGCAAAAAACGCAATGCAGTCAGAGTGGCTCTGTATGGTTTTTCCGCCAATATTGTATGTGTCGTCGTTAAAAGCTATATAGCCGCCATAACCGGGTGCGATACCTCTAAAGTCGGCATTTAATTGTTCGGTAATAGTGCGTAATTTTTGCATGATTTCAGATTCTGCAATGGCTGAACGGTAAGAATCTATGCTGACGTTGAATATCACGCCGGCAAAGGATAAGACCAGGGCCAGAATCCCAATCGATACGACAAGCTCAATTAGAGTAAAAGCCTTGTTAGTTCGTTGTTTAGAGTTCATTGTTCAGTGTTTATGGTTCATAGTTCATGGTTCATTGTTTGTTGTTCACTGTTTATCGTTCAAAGTTCATCGATGAACAACGAACAATGAACTAATAAATCTACTAAAATCTGATCAATTTCTGATATACGGCTATATTGGGATTTTTGCCTCCACCGGAAGGTGGCGGAACCACCCAAACCGAAGCGGTTAAGCTGCCTTGCCAGTTTCTGTTCAGTCTGATAGTGTTGGGCTGATCAGTGTTTCGCTCGATTACCCGATAAATTTCACCGGTTTTATCATCTACTATGGTGTAGCCGTCGTTAATCCAAGATATTTTGTCAGCCTCTGTTATGGTAAGCTGATTGCTGCCTGTTATCCCGGAAATACCAACCTGCATTGGAACAGGTATTCCTTTGCCGCCACGATATGAGGCTGCATCGGCTATTTTCCTGCTGATAAAAATTGTTACTTGCACAAGCCTTGTAGAAGTATTAGAGCCTGCACGTCTGCAAAGGGCAGACCAGTAGTATTGTTTTTGTGAGCCATCGGCAGTTGAGGGATATGCAAATTCGTTTGGGTCTATGGTCTTTACTGATTCGTATGATTGTAATTGGTCATTTGCCAGGTTGCCCGGATTAATACCGTATAATTTTATTTTAGCAAAGGCCTCGTCGGCTGCCACCGCTGCAATTGTCTGCTCGGCTGAAATGGTTGATAAATGAATACCTGCGAGGAAAGTGCCGCTGATAAACAGCATTCCGATGCCGAGTGTTCCAACGGCCAGCAGTATTTCGGTAAGAGAAAAACCCTTATCTTTTAGTTTATTGTTCATAGTTTGTAGTTTATTGTCTCCGCCTTCGGTGGATTCGCCGTACATCGGGATAATGAACCTTTAAGACCGCTTAACATCTTTGATAGGTCCGTAAGTTTATCTTTTAATGTAATGAATTTTCTCTGGTCAAGATAACGCTGTTTCAGTGATATTTGCAGCACGGTAACACATTCAAAAATTGAACCTCTGGCCATGTCTATAAAATGCCTGAAATCCTTCTTGCTTCTCGCTGAGCCTTCTGAAATATTCATGGGTATGGAAACTGCCGCTCTTCGTAGCTGGCTTACTAAACCAAACATTTCATGTTCCGGGAAACTTTTTGTCAGCAGATAAACGTCGTCAACAAAATCAATGGCCTTTTTATAAACATCAAGGTTTTCAAAATTAAAACCCATTGTATCCTTTCTATGAACTATGAACTATGAACTACGAACGACATTACTTGTTTATTATCGTTCCAGAATAAGGATTGATATAGGTCGCATTAGCAGCTAACTTTGCCAAAAAGTCAGACCAGGCACGACGTTTTTTGAAAGCTTCTATGAATTTCTTTTTGTCAACGACAACAAAATTGCTGCGACTTTTCTCGGGACCCAATCCGAGGTCTATATATGCACTGCCGGTGGTGCCAAAATAATCATCCTGATAAAATTGTCCGGTTCCGTTATCCACTTGTGCCTTTTTATTGAAGACATCGTCGTTGCTTACAGAAGTATTTGCAAGGGTGTCCGGATACCCATCTTTGTTTCTCACTCGAATACCCTGTATCACTAATTTTCCGCTTGGTGAGAAAATAATGGAAAATGTCGTTATATCTGTGAGCTCGCGTTCCTCATCAATGAGGTTGTCTCTTTGCTGGTCGGTGAGCGTAGGATCGTCAAGTCGTACTTCAGTCGAGTTAGGTGGATTTATCGAGTTGCGCCCAGTGACGAGTGTCATATCTATTACTTCGATAGACTCAGGCAGCTTAATGGGCTTTAGACCAGGGACCGCTCGAAAACCATAAGCCAATATGTCCATGTCCTGAATGATAAAAATCATATATTGGGGAGATTCGAGCATATTTTGAGCAAGGCCGGCTTTCTGGAATCTGATGCCGGCATATCTTTGATTCTTTGCGGCGATTGCGCGGGCCGAAGATAGCGCTGCGCTTATCATGCTCGTCGCCGCGCTGTCGGACTCAAAGGAGCTAAATAATGCACGTACAGCCGGCAGTCCTAAGCTGACAAGAAGTGCTATCACAGCTATGACGACCGTCATTTCTGTCAGTGTAAGACCAGGTTGTTTGCGTTTTGTTTTCATTGCCGTAAGGTATAATGTGTATTTATTTTTTACTATTTATGTCATCACTTGTGCCGAATTTTTTATCGGGCCCTGCTGATATCAACTCGGGAAAATTATTTCCGGTTGTGTATCTATAATCCAAAGGCGTATCCCAGGGGTCGTATATTTCTGGGCCGGAATCAGCGGCTTCCAATTTGTTTTTTATTAAAGAAGAGCTTATTTTTTCCAGTATCTTGCGCGAGTTTGGTATCGAGTTAAGCTCTTTATAAAAATACTCCGAGTGTGCAGAGACATTTGTGAAATCTTTTACCTGCTGTTCGGGAAATTTGCCTGTGTATTCGTAATATTCCTGAAGGGCGCTTTCAAGCAGCACAAAAACATCCTTCATACTCTTTTCTTTTGTGCGCTCGTCAACGCGAGAGGCAATACCGATTATCGTTGAGATTAGTAGTGCGATTATTGCAACAACAATTACTATCTCAATAAGTGTTACACCGAGCTTATTTTTATGGCTTTTCATAGTTATAGTTTGCTCAATATGGAATGGTCGGGCGTCTAATATCCGAAGTTGCAGATATCGTCACTTGTCCCATAAAGGCCGTCCGACCCAGCCGAGATTAAGATGTATGACTCAGGCCTATAAGGCCAGGGTCTGCCCGGCACCTTGGGGTCTCTAATGCAGTCATAGAAGAGCTGGAAATCCTCAAATCTGTGTTGTTGGCGGAGCTGAAATGGCTTGTTCCAGTCGGCTAATCTTCTTAAGGCGACCATCGGGAAATTGTCCCGAGCGTTATAAATCCTGTCTTCATAGGCTGTCGCATCTATATTTTTGCTGGAGGTATTTGCCCTGTAATATAGAATGGGTGCCCCTGCATAGACTCGACTCGTTTTTAACGGAACGTACATCGGTTTTACGCCGAACACGTCACAAAGCACATAAGTATTTGGAGCCAAAGGGCACGTCGAGCTTAGCGTCGAATAATCAAACAAACCATCCAACCTGCCGGCACCGCTGGTGCCTAATCTGAAGGCGTTTACGGTTGAAAGCTCCAAATAGGGGGGTTTCCTCTGGTCCATAAAAACGGCGTTACATGGATCGTAGATAAAAACATTCTGGCTATTGTATCCATTAGCTTTGAAATCTGATTTCGGGTGAAATCCGCGTAAATCCCAGCCTAATAAGGCCTCAGATAGCTTTTGTGCGCCGCAGTAGTCAAAAGTTGGTGGGTTAAACCAGTTTGAAGGTGGATAGTCACCATAATCATTCTTGAAAGCCTCAAGAGCAAGTCCAAAGGTCATAAGCTGGGCTTTTTGTTTTGTTTCTTTAGCTATACGGCGTACCGTATTTAGAGCCGGGACGAGCAGCGCAACCAACGTTGAGATTATTGCAAGGACGACTAATAGCTCTATAAGCGTAAATCCTATTTTCTTATGATTCACAATTTTCCTCTTCGGTTTAAGTTACATAATTTTTGAATAGGAATTTTGAATTCTATAATCTTAATTCTAAATTCAAATTTTTATTCTTGATACTTCCAGTCGAAGTTACATATATCGTCAGGGGTACCATATTCACCGTCGAATCCGGCTGATATAAGGATATAAGAATCTGCTCTGTAAGGTCTGGATGTTGTTGTAACCTTGTCGTTCCTTGTATTTTTATAAAATCTTTGTCTATCGTAAAGCCTATGATTTGGACCATTTGGTGGCGGATTGCCAGGCATTCCAAGCGCGACCAGCCAATAATTGTCTCTGTAATTGTATATGTTGAGGAGATTATCCGGATTGGCAATGTCATGCAGGCTGTTTGCTGTATTGGCTCTGTAATATAGTATTGGCATACCGATCTTTTTTCCGGTAATGCGGTGTGTTACGGTTCTATATACGTCACATAAGACGAAGTGTCTCGCAGTTACAAAACCGCTGACATTTGGATATATATCTGATAATCGGTAAGCGTTGGCATTTTCAAGAGGCAGATATGGTCCTTTTCTAATGCTCAAGTTGTCTCTATATGCCTCAGGAGTTACAGCATTTGCATCCGGATATAATATTCTCGTGCCATCCGTTCCATCGCTTCTGAAAATCGAGTCGGGATGGAAGCCCATCAAGTCCTGCCCCATCATGGCTTCACAAAGTTTCATTGCGCCACAATAGAGCTGGCCGTCCGGACCTCTCTCGCTTGAGTCCGGATAGCTGCTGAACTCTGTATTAAAAAGTTCTATCGCCACATCGATGCTATTAAACTGAGCCTTTTGTCTTACCTCCCAGGCGTATTTTTTGACCATATTTAGTGCCGGCACCAAAAGGCCAATGAGAATAACAATGATGCTCATAACAGTCAGCAGCTCGATAATAGTAAATGCCGTTCTCTCGGCTGCGCTCGGGACAAGTTTTTGCTTGGAATTTTTAATAATTGCCATCATTTTTTTCTCCTTGTTTAGTAATTGAAAGTTTGGTTTATTTATTTTTTATTGCTTATGCCTGGCTGCTTAAGGTCGAAATAATCTGTATCATTGGCAGGAATATGGATAACACAATTGTCATAACGACACTGCCGAGCACGACGATTATTATAGGTTCAAGCAGGTGCATCAATGAACCAACCATCACGTCAACCTGCTCGTCGTAGTTGTCAGCAACTTTGAGCAGCATTTTGTCCAGGTCTCCGGTTTCCTCGCCTACAGAAACCATACTGGAGATAATTAAGTCAACGGTTTTGGACTGCCGCAGCGGCGTAGCAAATGTGTCACCTTGTCTGATGGAATTGTGAACATTAGATAGCATGTTTGCATAGACCTCATTTCCTGCTGTCTCACGGGAGACATTAATCGCATCGAGAATCGGCACACCAGCGCTGATTAATGTCCCAAGAGTTCGTGTCCACCGTGTGACTGCAGTTTTACCGACAAGCTGTCCCATAACCGGCACTCTCAGTTTGATAGAATCCAGAATCAATCTGCCAATACGGAATTGCTTAGCGGTCCTGAGCAGGAAAATGATTATAAAAGGTGTTGCTATTAGCACAGCCCAGCCGCCAATCTTTATTGACTTTCCTATAAATGGTATTGGCACACTGGGAAACCATTTAGGTCCAGTTGCGATCCAACTGCTTACCCCGAGCACCACTCGCGTTATCTTTGGCAGTTTTTTGCCTTCCGTCATCTCGGTCAGGACGGTACTAAATGTGGGTATCACCTTCCACATCAACATCAGCAGAATACAGAACGCTGCGCTCAAAACAACAATCGGATAAATCATGGCACCTTTGACTCGGGATTTAAGTTTCTGGTCTTTTTCCATGAAGTCGGCAATACGCATCAAGATCAGGTCAAGCACACCTCCTGTTTCACCGGCGGCTACCATATTGACAAACAGCCGGTCAAAAGTTCTGGGAAATCTGGACATCGCTTCCGATAGTGTTGCACCACCCTCGATGTCATCACCTACATAGCCGATGACCTTCTTGAACGTTCCTGACCTTTGTTGTTCCTGCAGAATGCGTAATGAGCGCAAGATAGGCAGTCCTGCGTCCTGAAGTGTTGAAAGCTGTCTTGCGAACTGAGTTATATATTTTGCTTTGACCCTGCCGCCGGCTCCTGGTCTTCGTTTTGCTTTTGCTGCAGCCTTTGCTGCTGGTGTCTTTATCGAAGCTCGTGAGCGGACCCTCGTAGGGAAATATCCCATATTTCGTATTTTGCTTATGGCTTCCTTCTCACTTAGGGCTTCGATTTCGTCTTTTACCTCGACGCCCTGTGGGTCCAGTGCCGAGTATTGAAATATTGGCATCTTAAGTACCTCCTTTTGGAGAAATAAATTCTGTTATATTCTAAAGGCAGATAATTATTGATTATCATTCTATTATTGTTTCTTTTACTACCTCATCGATTGTGGTTATGCCGTCATATATGGCAGCCAAACCATTATCGCGTAATGTTCTCATGCCGGCTTTTTGAGAGGCAATACGCAGGATGTTTGTCGAGGCACGTTCCATAACCAGGTTGCGTATTTCATCATTGAATACCATTATCTCAAAAATGCCTGTCCGTCCTTTATAGCCGGTGTTGTTACACCGGTCACAACCTCGGCCGTAATAAAGATTCTTCCCTTTAATATCGTCTTCTGTAATTCCTAACTCTTTGAGCTGTTTCTCGTTCGGCACAAATGGCGTTTTGCAATATTCGCATATTTTTCTCAACAGCCGTTGGCCGACAATGCCCTCAATCGTGGCGGTAAGAAGGAATGGCTCAACGCCTAAGTCTAATAGACGGGCTATGGAGCTTGGGGCATCGTTTGTGTGCAACGTTGTAAATACGACATGGCCTGTCAGAGAAGCTTGTGCTGCAATCTCTGCCGTTTCCAGGTCGCGGATTTCGCCTACCAGTATTACATCCGGGTCTTGACGTAAAATTGAACGAAGGCATCTTGCGAAGGTAAGACCAATATCAGGTTTCATCTGTACTTGAATAATGCCGTCGAGGTCGTATTCCACAGGGTCCTCTGTAGTGATAATTTTGGTCTCTATGTCGTTTAATTCGCTCAAAGCTGAGTATAGGGTAGTTGTTTTGCCGCACCCGGTAGGTCCTGTGACTATGATAATACCATTGGGTTTGTGAATAAGCTGGCGAACCAATTTTTGTTCTGCCTGTCTTAAGCCGAGTTTGCCCAAATCAAAAGAAACCTGAGACCTATCAAGAACACGCAGCACGACGCTTTCCCCAAACATCGTTGGTAGAACACTTACGCGCAAATCAATCGGTTTTCCCTGGACGGATAGCGATATTCGGCCGTCTTGCGGCAAACGTCTTTCCGCAATGTCCAGATTTGCCATGACCTTTATACGCGAGCTAAGTGCTGCGGCAATGTATCTGGGGGGCGGAATCATCTCGTAAAGCACTCCATCAATACGATATCGCATCTTGTATTCGTGCTCAAACGGCTCAAAATGGATGTCCGAGGACTTATCGCGGATTGCCTGCAGCAGAACCAGGTTTAGAAGTTTTTTAACGGGGTTTGACTCAGATAATTCTTTCAGCTCGTCCAGGTCGATACTTTGGCTTCTGCCATCAAATTCGGCAAGAAACTGATCACTTTGGATTTCGTCTATCAATTCATTGATATTTTCATCTTGCTTTGTCTCATAGTACTTGGTTAAAGCACTTTCCAATGCATCTGGGTCTGTTATTTTGGCGTTAACCTTAAATCCCATTAACGTATTTAGGTCATCAGTTGCTCTAAAATTATCTGGACTATCAAGGACAACGGTCAGCTCATTTTGCTCTTTATTATAGTTAATCGGTATTATGTGATATGTCTTTGCCATCTGAGCCGGTACTTTTTCTATTACATCATTTGGTATATTTATGCCATCGATGTTTGCATATTCCATACCTCGCTGTGCGGCTAAAGCAATACGCAATTGATCATCATCGACAAGACCCATTTCGAGGAAAATTTGTCCTATCTTTACTTTTCCTTGTAGTTGGTTTTGTTTTTTTAGGCATTCATGGATCTTTTCCCGGCTTAAAATCCCCATCTTTATAAAAATCCTGCCGAGGGGTCTGCCCCTTAATTGATCTATCGGTGGAAGTTTAATAGTAGAGTTCATTTTGCCCATTTATTGTTCCTTCATAGAAATTGGTATTGCTACTTATTATATTATACAACAATAAAGCCTATTTTTCCAATAAATTATGAATTGGACATTTAGTTATTAGGACAGTTTTATAGGATAGTTAACTAATTATAAAACATAATCTGTTTCTCTTTCCCCCTCTTTTGACATGGTAAAAGGTATTCAAATCCTTTTCTTACTGGCCGAAAGTTTTTGTAAGCGATTATGCACGGAGGACTGGCCCTAAATCCTCCATTTCTTTTGCCGCAGCTGCCTTTTTAATGGCTTTTCCTTTCCCTTTTATGGAGCTCATTTTAGCAAAGGCTTTATCTTGTAAAGCACCTGGCACACGAGCTTTTTCGAGCATTTCCTCCATTGTAATTCTGCCTGTATCATACAGCTGCCAGAGGTGCTCATCAAGAAGCTGCATTCCAAGCTTTTTACCGGTTTGGATACTCGAATCGATACGGTAAGTCTTGTTTTCACGTATTAAATTGGCAATGGCAGGCGTTACAACCATAAACTCATAGGCCGCAACTCTTCCTTTGCCAATAGCCAACGGACAAAGGTTTTGGCTAAGAACCGCAATCAGATTGCTGCTCAGCTGGATGCGGATCTGCTCCTGCTGATTTACAGGGAAAACATCGATGAGTCTGGTGATTGTTCCAGCGGCACTTGTTGTATGAACTGTACTAAAGAGCAAGTGGCCGGTTTCAGCAGCTCTAACAGCCGCTGCGATGGTCTCCAAATCACGCAATTCACCCACCAGAATCACGTCAGGGTCCATTCTTAAAACACGTCTCAAGGCCTCAGAGAAACTCGGAACATCAACGCCAACTTCACGTTGGTTAATGATAGATTTTTTATGAGGGTGATAATATTCTATCGGTTCTTCAACAGTTATGATATGGCGGTCGAAGTTTTCATTAATATAGTTTATCATACAAGCCAGGGTTGTAGTTTTGCCGCTTCCGGTTGGTCCTGTAACTAAGAACATCCCTCTCGGCCGGCGACACAAAGCAGCACAAATCTTGGGCAGACCAATCTGCTCAAAGGTCAATATTTTTGATGGAATAAGACGAAGAACTATTGCGATAGACCCTTTTTGTCTGAATACAGAGACACGGAACCTGCCTTCATCACCGAAGGCGAAGCCAAAGTCGGTTCCGCCTTCCTCCTGAAGCTCCTGTTGATTTCGGTCGGGAGTGATGCTTTTCATAAGGGCGAAGGTGTCATCCGGCTCAAGAACCTTGGTTTCCAGATTTCTAAGTCGTTCATCTATTCGCAATATCGGTGGTCGGCCAACGGTAAGATGAATGTCAGAAGCACCTTGTGCGACGCAAGCATGTAGAAGCCTATCCATATTCACTGATGACATTTTGCAATCCTCAACTAACTACGTTCTTCTTAATCTATCACCACTTCTTCTGTCTGTGCTATTGTATATACTTCGACTGGTGTAGTTATTCCACGGAATATTTTGATTTTACCGTCTTCCAGCAATGTTCGCATTCCGCTTGCTTTAGCTGCCTTTCTTAGTTCCCCTGCCGGCGCCTTTTTAAACGATAATTCTCTTAATTCATTGTTCATTTCTATCATCTCGAAGACGGCAAGTCGTCCCTTAAAACCGGTGTTGTGGCAATTACTGCATCCAGCTCCTTTGTGGATAGGGTGTTTTTCAATGTCTTCTTTAGTGATATTGAGCATTCGCAGGTAATAAGGGTCGGGATTTTTATCAATTTGCTTGCACTTTTCACAAATAACTCTTACAAGTCTTTGTGCCATAATAGCTTGTATCGAGCTTGCTACAAGGAAGGGCTTGACGCCCATATCTATTAGACGTGTGATTGCGCTGCAGGCATCATTGGTGTGCAAGGTGCTGAAAACCAAATGTCCGGTAAGTGCTGCCTGGACGGCGATATCTGCTACGGTGCTGTCTCGAATCTCGCCGATTAATATAATATTAGGAGCTTGCCTTAGCATCGATCTGAGAATCCTGTCAAATGACAACCCGATATCCTCTTTAACTTGGCACTGATTCATCCCATCGAAGTTGTATTCCACAGGGTCCTCGGCGGTTACGATTTTCTTATCCGGCGTGTTAAGTGTCTGCAATGCAGCATACAACGTGGTGGTCTTACCGCTACCTGTCGGACCGGTGACCAGGAATATGCCATTGGGTCTTTTAATTATCTTTTGAAATTGCTCATAGTTATCCTGTTCAAAGCCTAGTGCTTCGACGCCGATGTTGACCGCGTCTCGGCGTAAGATTCGCAACACTACACTTTCACCGTGGTTGCCGGGTAAGGCTGAAACACGAAAATCGATCTCTTGGTTTGCAATCTCGCGTTTAATACGACCGTCTTGTGGGAGTCTTTTCTCGGCGATATCCATGCCGGAAAGGATTTTTAATCGGGCGATAAGCGGTGCCTGCATGTTCTTTGGGAGGTTATCTTTTTCCAGACAGACGCCATCTACACGGTATCTGATACGTACCCTGTCGGCCATTGGCTCGACATGAATATCGCTTGCCCGCATGTGGAAGGCGTTATCTATTAGTAGATTAACAAGCCTGATAATAGGTCCCTCATCTTCACCACCCTTGATATGGCCTCGAAGAATCTCTGCTTTTAGTTCATTGCCGACCTCTGCCAGTTCTGCTGCAGTTGCATCTATACTATGTTTCAGCCTGTCGTCTTCTACCTTTTGTGGTTTATCAAAAAGCTGCTGTATTAGAGAACGAATTTTTGTTGGATTTGCAAGGTAACATTCCAATTCAGTGTTCAAGCGAAGCCGAATAGCATCCATTGTGTCAAGGTCTGCCGGGTCGCTAATGATTAATTTCAATTTACCGTTGTTCATGCTCAGTGGTAAGATATTGTGCCTTTTGATTAGGTCTTCAGGGATGATTTTTGTTGCATCGGGGGGTATGGTGGTTTGGTCGAGGTTTACATATTTGAGCTCAAATTGTTTTGCTAATGCCTTGGTCAATGTCTCTTCATCTATTATTCCTCCTTCAATCAAAACCTGGCCAAGTCGTTTGCCGTTGGATTTTGAGGCCTTAATCGCATTGATAAGTGCCTCTTTTTGTACCAAGCCGGCCCTGTATAATATTTCGCCTAAATGTTTGCGTTTTTTAGCCATATAGGCCCCATATTTTACCGATTCTAACAATCTTTAATTATAACATTATTAGCTCGTTTAGTCAAATCTACAATTTCAATCGTAGCATATTTAACGCAGTTTGTGCTGCTCGAAGCCGAATTGCCTGTCTATCGTGGAAGAAGATAAAACGCTTAGTTTCACATCCGCTGTTGGAATCCACACTAATATATACAAGCCCGACCGGCTTTTGTTCGCTTCCGCCGTCTGGTCCGGCTATGCCGGTTATACCGATTGCAAAATCTGTGTCGGCCTTTTTCCTGGCTCGATGTGCCAAAGCTTGTGCTACCTGCTCGCTGACCGCGCTGTGTTTTTCAATCAACTCAGCTAGAATGCCTAATTCACTTATCTTGGCATCGTTGCTATATGTTACCCAGCCATAAGTGAAATATCTGCTTGCTCCGGGTATGTCAGTCAATAGTTTGGCCAAAGTACCGCCGGTGCAGGATTCAGCTACTGCGATGGTTTTATTCTGCTGTGCCAATTTTTCACCGACCACCTCAGCCAGACTTTGCTCATCGGTTCCGAAGACAAGCTCTCCCAATATATTGCGCAGCAATTTCTCATCTTTTTCAGCCATTTTCTCGGCCTTGCTTTTATCTTTTGCTGACGCAACGATGTGCAGAGTAATTACGCCTTGTTCAACGGTGCAGTTAATTAGCGGATTTCTGCCTCGCTGCATAAGGTCGCCTAACATTTCAGCGATGTTTGATTCGCCGGTTCCGAAGCATTTTAGTTTTCGTATTACAATGGCCTGTCCGCCGGCGAATTTTTGCAACTCTGGAAGCACTGAATCTTCAAACATCTGCTTCATTTCCGATGGCACGCCCGGCAAAGCAAGAAACAACTTGCTTTTCCATTCAGCCCTTATACCCGGAGCCGTGCCCAGTTTATTATCTATCGCCTGTGCGCCAGCCGGTATGTATGCTT
>CAZIED010000024.1:0-16469 GCA_964538525.1 uncultured Pirellulales bacterium
AGCACGAGCTTTGCAGCCGGCCGCAATAGAGCGGGTTATTCGGATAGGCTCTAATGAGGAGTGCGGATATAAATTCCTTTCTCTGGCCCCTGACTTGATCGGGGGTGCTTGAGACAAGGATGCGCTGATTTGTTTAATGGTTTATAAGAAGGTTAAATAAGATGGATAAGCTGTTACTAATAGCTGCAACAATCCTTATGTTTGCAAACACACCGGCGGGGGCAACCGTGCCGATCCTGGTTGAGAACTTCAGTTTTGAGCTGCCCGGTACGACTAAGCAGCAGAACTGGGAAAATGTCCCAGGATGGTACAGTGATATTGTTTCCAGTGATTCAGGTGTAGAAATGGGCGGGGAACCCACTGACGGGCTTTGGACAGGCTTTTTATCTGGTAGTGATCCGTCGGTTTGGCAGCTGACGAATCACACGATTATTGACGATGAAGTTTTTGAGCTGAAAGTGGATGCAAGGAATAACTACGGTACCTCAACTTTAAAGATGAGTATTTATTATGATGAGGGCGGCTTCCCTGTTTATGTTGTGTCCGATCAAACGACCCTTACTAAAACAATGCAGGAGTACATACTGTTGTTCACAGCCAACGCTTTTCCAACATCTATTGGTCATAAAATCGGTTTTGAATTTGACAATATATCTCTTGAGAGTTACAACCGGCTTAGTTTAGATAACGTACGCTTTAGTCTTATCAACGTTAATCCACGGTCACTTTCCTCTGAGCCAAAACCTGCTGATGGTGCAAGAAATGTGATCACATCATTGCTTCAATGGACGCCAGGAATGACAGCGGCCTTTCACGATGTGTACGTGGGCACCAGTCCAATATTAGGTGCTGCGGAGTACCAAGGCCGCCAGCTTTTTCCTATTTATTGGTATCCTCCTGGTCTGGTTCCAGATGCTACTTATTATTGGCGCGTGGATGAGGTCGAAGCAGATGGCGTTACGATATACCCAGGTAATGTTTGGAGTTTTACCTCTGCACATGTAACGACCCATAATTTGGGCCCACCATACGATGCCAAGTACACGACAGACGAAGATTTCGACTTGGGAACCTTGGTTGCAGTAGAGTACCAGACCGTCCACGACCAGCTACAGCTCTCAGAGCATTCGGTGACGCTACCGTTTATTTGGGTGCCGAACTCAAATGAAGGTACGGTCTCCAAAATTGACACAAGAACCGGCAGGGAATTGGCACGATATCGAACTGGGCCCAGCAGTCACAACGGCAACCCTTCGAGAACTACCGTTGACATCCACGGTAATTGCTGGGTAGGTAACCGTCGTACAGGGACTGTTGTGAAAATAGGCTTGTTAGAGAACGGTCAATATATGGATCGAAACCATAATGGTGTAATTGAAACATCCAGCGACCTTAACAGAGACGGTCAAATAACAGGAGATGAAATCCTGCCCTGGGCAAGCGATGAATGTGTTATTTACGAGGTTGTGCTCATCCCAGGAAAGGAAGGGACATACATACCAGGTCAATACCAAGGGACATACGCGGACGACGACATGATTCCCGGCACTCGCGGCATCGCTGTAGATAGCAAGAACAATGTTTGGGCCGGCTGCTACGGTACCAAGATCTATTACTATATTGATGGGAACAATGGGCAAATATTACACAAGGTAGATGTTTCGTCAGTTAATCACTCACCCTATGGAGCTGTCGTGGATGAAAACGGCTTTCTATGGTCCTCCGGACAGTCAAATAATCATGTGCTCCGGTTGGACCCTGCTGACCTTTCGTTTCAGGTTATTAGACTAAACCATTATGTTTACGGCTTAGGTATAGATGGAAAAGGCCATCTTTTTATATCGGGATGGGGGGATAAAAAGCTTTCATGTATAGATACCAAGACTAACACAGTCCTATGGACTAAGGCTGGTGGTGAAAGCTCGAGAGGGGTTGCGTGTACAGATGATGGCGACGTCTGGATAGCGGACTCGGGCTCGGGCTTGGTATCACGATACGACAATCAGGGAGACTTGAAACAGCAGATAAATGTTGGCCATACACCGACAGGCGTGGCAGTGGACAGCGCCGGGAAAGTTTGGGTGGTTTGTTTGGACGGCGGCTATATCTTCAGAATTGATCCCAGCACCAATCAGATAGACTTGACTGATATAATTGCCGGCACTCAGCACTACGGCTATAGTGACATGACGGGCATAGTATCACGAAACTACACTTCACATATAGGTTCATGGAATATTGTTCACGACACGGGTGCATTTGAGTCAAAACTTGGTGTTATTTCCTGGACCAGTGATGAACCAAATGGTACTTTTCTTATTATAAAGGTGCGAAGCTCTAATGACAGCAGTTACTGGTCGGATTGGGAGCAAATCTGTAATGGTACCGGGCAGCGTAGAATTCCCGCCGGACGCTATTTTGAGATTGAAGCGATGTTTGAAGGTTCTTCGGAAGGAGCAACACCAGTGCTTTATGACCTAAACGCCAGACTTTCGCCATGTTGCGGTGACTCAGACCACCCTTATCCACCGGGCGATGCAAACAAGGATTGCAAGGTTGACTTTGCGGACCTTGCACTAATAGCGAGTCATTGGCTGGAATGCACGGCACCGGATTGTAATTAAAATCGGCATATCTTCCTCATCTCCGTCTTTGACACCCAAGCAGTCATAGATAACACGGTAAGTTTCGTGGCGTCAGGCTGCTGATTGACCTCTGCTGCTGTTCTCCAGTCAAGAAAAATAAAAATTTGTAATTTTTTTTCGTTCGGTTTTTCTCATAAAGTGGTCGATTTTATTGGACAATTAAATCCATACAAAGAAATTCCAGATTAGTGGGGCTATATATTGTGTCTCGTCATATAACGTATTCTGCTAATAGTAGTTTAGGTTATGGGGCGTTGCCTGTAACCTAAAAGGGTTGGCTAAAGAAAAAAAGCGGATTCTGACGATATTTTCAAAAGTCAGTTCATACCTTACTGGTTATTAAGGACGTTTAAGATGGACAAAAGGGAGTTGATAGACTGCATTTGCGAGATCAACAAAAGTGCCAAGCCTGAGTTTCTCGCCAAGTTTTCAGAGGAAGATTTGAATGCCTACCTCGAGAACTTAATGGAGCTGGACCTCGAAGAATTGGTTGTTTGCAGCTAAAGAATTGAATATTCAATCAAGAAACCGGCTTCCTGCAGTTCGATAATTCTTTTATATCTCTTGTCGTTGTGAAGGATTAAGTTATTCATCGAACCCGGGGCCCAGGATAGACTTGCTGGTGTCACTGAGCTTTTCCTTTTTTTGCTCTCTCGGTTGTTCAGTTTTACGCTGTTCGGAGGGTTGGGCAGTTTTTATCTGCTCTACTTTTTTCGGAGGATTTATTCCTCTATAACTCATATATTTTCCAAAGGTGTTCGTTTGCAGTCCCGGTAAAAAGCTCATGATGAGTATGGAGCATAAAACGCGTGACAACGTAAAGCCCAAAAAGAGGCCGCTTAATGCGCGGCCAGCCCGTTCAGGCCAAAATCCAAGGTCAATAACATGTTTGGTCAGCAGATTAACGATTGTTTGCAGGACGGCAAAGGCTACGACAAATAATAAAACAAAGCTAAGCGGCTCACCCCATTGAACGAGTAAATCCATATTACCGCTGAGGTTGACGAGGGTACTGGCCAGGATTCCAAAGAAGCCCAGCGCTGCGGCAGCGGCACAGACAGCGGCTATCGCCGTTGCAAATGCCTTGATAAGTGTGCTTTTTAAAAAAAGATAGATGGCACAGCCGGCCATAATTGCTACTACGACCAACATTACAATCGAGCCATTCATTAAATTCTCTCCAGTAATTTATTGTAGTTGTGTTTTTTCCCGCTTGGACGATGCAAGCACTCTAATCATTTCATTAACGGATGTCATCCCAGCGATAACCTTTCTAAGTGCCTGCTCCTGCAGATAGAGCATCTTGGCACGTCGAAATTGCGTGCCGATTTCCGACAGCGACTTTGTGTGTGTTATTACATTTCTTAGCTCATCATTTAATATTATAACCTCGAATATGCCGATTCTGCCGACAAAACCTGACTGCTGACAGTGTTCACATGGTTTAGATTTGCCACGTTTGTCGTATATTACTTTGCCGGGTCTATATAGGGTTTTAGCCTTTTCAGCAGGAAGGTTGAACTTACGCAACAGCTCTTTATCCGGTGCATATGCCTGCTTGCACTGTTCGCAGAGCTTTCTAACAACCCTTTGATTGCTTATACCCACAAGGGTATCGACAGCGAGATTTATATCGCCAACAAATTTTATCCATGCGCCAAGTGCTTGCAGGACGCTATCTGCTTTAAGTGTTACATATATAATTTTGCCGTCCTTGGCGGCTGCACAAGCGACCCGGGCTGTTTCGGCTTCCTCGCAATCGGCGACGCCGACGATGTCCGGCCCCATCCTTACTAATGACCGCAGCTTTTTAGCGTATGTTGTCGTGCCGGTATCACTGAGGCTATAGATATTTTGGGTGATATTCAGCAGCTCCGTGGATGGCTGTTTTTCGAGAGTGTTAATACTGTTCATAAAGGCGTCGTGATTCCGCAGCAGGGCGTAAAGTGTGCTTGTAACGCCGTTTTTTGCAGGACCTGATACGATGAAAAGACCCTGCTTTAAATGGCGAAGGTTACTTAGCTGCTCATACTGCTCAGGCGTCAAACCTATATCAGGCAGCTTTTCCATGTGCTCTTTTATCACGTGCTTGATTTTGACCTGCTCTCCCGCTGTTGAGCCTGCTGCTGTCACTTCCCACTCGGTGGTGGTTTTCTCCTGGGCTGTTCTGAATTTTCCTTTTTGGGGTTTTCTTTTTTCGTTGACGTCCAGATCGGCCAGGTGTTTTAGAAAACGGATGAAATATTCCATTTGGTCCTTTGATATATCCGGCTGCTCCAGTGAAGCGCCGTCAATGTAGTAGGTTACCTTGTAATTTTGAGCTCCTGGAGTAAAGGTAAGGGTGCTGGCTCTTCGCCACATGGCATCGGTAATGATATCAAAAGCAGCCCGATAGCCGAAGAAATCCGCCGTTTTGGATTTCGGCACAGGAACCTCGTTGTTGTTTGCCGTTATAAACATAAAACCTTCTCTGCCGACTGTTTGTTTGCTCTTGCCGGCTAAAAGTTCTTTGACATGTTGAATAGTAAGAACACGGTCAACATCCAGCACTCGCGTATTGCGGTGTTTGACGTAACTAAAGGCTGGAACAGCTACTATTATAGGGTACAGTGCCACCGCGATAATGGTGAAGTGCGCGGGTAAAACCATCCAGATTATAGCCGCTGCAACTCCTGCTGCGAAGATCAAACCCGTCCAGTATTCCTTATTGGTTTCTACTGCGGCTGCATCTGAATGTACCCAGTTAAGAAAAATTAACCAAAGAAGGAAAAAAACAAGAAAAAAAACAAATTCAATGATGGATAAAAAGCTGCTGTACTTAATAAAAATCACTGCTAAATCTGGCATAAGGTGCTCCATTGGGATATTAATACTTCAACGCAACTAACCGAATAATATTATGATTGTAACTTATTTTTATATATGGACTTAAATTCTAAATACTAATATCTAAATCCGAAACAAATCCAAATGATTCAAATTCAAAATTCAAAACAATGACATTAGTTTAACGGTAATGGCAGTTTATGACATTTGTATTTTGTATTTGTTTAGGATTTAGGATTTCGTGATTAGGATTTTTGTCATACTGCTATTAGAAATTTTTTGCACTATAGTTCTCAAACATCTCTCATAGTATTCCTTCGGCGGTAGTTCTAATACCCTTTAGCGCCATTTTCAGCTCTTCCTTGTTCGGCGCATATTTATACGCGTCTTTGGGGTCTATAGAGCCATCCTTGATCAGCTGGCAAAGATTATCTGTGAGGTCCTGCATGCCTTCTTCTTGAGAGCTGCGAATAACACTGGGCAGATCAGCTTCGCGTTCTTCCGAGATTAATTTTCTGACGGCCGGATTTGCCATCAGAACCTCAACGGCAGGAATCCTATCGATGCCTTCCTTGATGCTGGGCAGCAGCACCTGGCTGACAATTGCTCTAATGGATATGGCCAGGGTCTGCCTGGCAAGGTTTCGTTCTGCTTGTGGGAACAACTCTAATAGACGGTGAACAGTCTGGGATGCGTTTGCCGAGTGCACGGTTCCGAAGACTAGATGGCCGGTTTCTGCGGCTCTCATGCCGGCTGTCACTGTCTTGTAATCCCGCATTTCTCCGATGAACACCACATCCGGGTCTTGCCGCATAAGATATTTTAGAGCATTTTCATAGTCCGGCACATCAAGGTCTATCTCCCTTTGTGACACGATCGCTTTTTGGTCTTTAAATAGATATTCAATAGGGTCTTCGATAGTAATAATATGGCAAGAGCGAGTACGGTTGATATAATCTATCATTGCTGCGATGGTGGTGGTTTTACCACAGCCGGTCGGCCCAACCACCAGAACCAGACCTTGATTAGTGTCGGCTATTTTCTCCATTACCGCAGGCAGATGCAACGCCTCAAAGGACGGCACATACGCGCTTACCCGCCTTGCTGCGAGACTAATCACACCTCGCTGACGGAATACATTTATTCTGAAGCGATTCTCATCGTCGATTTCATGAGCGAAGTCGAGAGTCCCATGTTCCATGAAAGACTGCTTTTGGGCGGGCGTGAGTATTTCGAAGACCATCTCCTCCATTTGCTCTTTGGTAATTGCGTCGCCGGTAGTGTTTTTCAATTGTCCATAGAGACGTAACTTAGGTGGCTGGCCGACCTTTAGATGGAGGTCATTTGCATTGGTTTTGATTGCAGCCCTGAAGAACCGGTGCAGCTTCGGCTCATGGCCTGCCCCGAGCACAGCCGAGGGGTCAAACTTTTTGTATGCGTCAATAGGTTGTTCAAGACTCATATCAATTAATCGCGTTCACATCCGCTGATATATCATTTTAGATTTATTTAATCTGAGCTTTTTACCTTACAAACCATTAAAACCATATATTATAAAATCTTGCCGCTAATTGTCAAGTTTGAGTTTTTCCCCTTGCGTTTCTGTTTGAGAATTATATAATACAATTTAAGTGATATTCGCAAAATACCAAATAGAGGAGTGAGTATGCAATTCTATCAGCTCAATTCGGATATATCTTGGCGACGAGACCGTTGAGCATAGATTGCAGCAAAAGAATAAACGCATAACGTTAACTCGTCTATATCGTTATGAAAGACGCAGCTTATTAGCTACACGACGGGTTAGAAAATGGAAATGACATATAAAACGAGTCCCACAGACTCAAAAATGGACTACCGTTTAGGAAAAATGTATTTTGAGAGGAGCCAACCATGTCAAAGAAAATATCACTGAGCTTTATTGGAGTGGAAACCTACCGGCAAACAGTTCGGATCAGGACAATTATTCTTACTATTGTCATGATTCTGATGACCGCAATCCCTGCGAGTGCCCCAGTTGTCATCGGATATAGTGTCTCCGGCTATGTGCGCACCTCCGATGGTGCGGGAATTTCCGGGGTGACAGTCACAGCCAACGGCACCGGCCTCTATAGTGGCTATTCTAACGACACGACAAATTCATCAGGATACTATATTTTACATTTGCAGTATGGCTTCGACGGGTCGGTCACGCCCTCAAAGAGTGGATACACTTTCAACCCTTCATCCAGAACGTATTCCAGGTTGATGGAGTATCGGTACGATCAGAACTTCACAGGCTATATAACAACACCGCCGCCACCGCCAATAGTGCAACCGCCGGTAGTCAAGACTCTACCCAACACTATTGGCAGGATTGACGACACGTATTTCCCTGTTTTACGTGGTTCGGTTGTCGATGACGGTGGTGAGGTTTGTCAATACAGATTCAGGTACGCGGAATCTGGCAGTTCTTATTCCTATACTGGTTGGGCTGGCTCTGTAACTACGGGGCAACAGTTCGGCTGGGCTTTCTTATTTATGGAACTGGGCACAAGATATAATGCTCAGATAAGAAATTCTGCCGGCGAAAGTGACTGGGGCGATGAAGAGATTGTTTCGGAACACCCTCCAACTACATGCGACCTTACGGAAGCGTTGGATACGACTTTGAGTTTCACCACCGGCGGCAACGCAGACTGGTTCTGTCAGACTACAACGTCCTACTCCGATGGGGACGCGGCACAGAGCGGGAATATCTCACACAACCAGGAATCCTGGATGCAAACGATGGCAGATGGGCCTGGGACGTTGAGCTTTTACTGGAAGGTATCATCTGAGGGTAATTATGACTTTCTGGAGTTTTATATTGATGGCGTGCGTCAGAGCCGAATCAGCGGTTCGGTGGACTGGCAGCAGATAACCTATACCGTTGCTTCAGGTCCGCATATCTTAGTATGGCGATACATTAAAGATAGCAGTATCAGCTCGGGTAGTGACTGCGGCTGGGTGGACAAGGTCGAGTGGATTCCGTGGATTTCTTCTTTGTCCCAGGCTTTAGATACGACTTTGAGTTTCACCACTGGCGGCAACGCAGACTGGTTCTATCAGACTAATATATTCTATTCCGATGGAGATGCGGCACAGAGCGGAGATATCTCACATAACCAGAAATCCTGGATGAATACGATGGTGGATGGACCGGGGACGCTAAGCTTCTTCTGGAAGGTGTCATCTGAGGGTAATTATGACTTTCTGGAGTTTTATATTGATGGCGTGCGTCAGAGCCGAATCAGTGGTTCGGTTGACTGGCAGCAGAAAACCTACGCTATTTCTTCCGGTTCGCACAACTTATTATGGCGATACATTAAAGATGGTCATCTCAGCTCAGGCAGTGACTGCGGCTGGGTGGACAAGGTCGAGTGGGCACCTGATGAGCCTCCTTATGAGTCTTTGTCTGAAACATTGGACACGACTTTGGATTTTGCCACAGGTGGTAATGCTGACTGGTTCAGTCAGACTGCAATCTCTTATTATGATGTAGATGCGGCGCAGAGTGGGAATATCTCACACAATCAAGAGTCCTGGATGCAGACTGCGGTGAATGGCCCTGCGACATTGAGCTTTTACTGGAAGGTATCGTCTGAGCCTCGTTCACCTTTATCGTCTGAACCTGGTTACGACTTTCTGGAGTTTTGTATCAATGGCTCACGTCGGGACTGGATCAGCGGCTGGTGGGATTGGCATCAGATGACGTACAGCCTGCCTTCTGGTTCGCACACCTTATTATGGCGATACATCAAGGATAGCAGCGTCAGTTTCGGTAGCGACTGTGGCTGGGTGGACTTTGTGCGGGTGATACCATAGATGCTTATACCTTTAGCTTATTCATAAGAAGGACAAATTTGGCCAACCTTATGGCTCATCTCTCTTGATAAAATGGGTCATCACGGGCAAATTCTTCTTGGCTTTTTGAGCTTTTTAGTGTAAAATTAATATATAAGTTTGCTTTGAAAATAACAGAAGTTGTCATTTCGAGCGAGCCGAAGGCGAGTCGAGAAATCTACTTTTTATGCAGATTTCTCCACTTCGCGATGCTTCGCATCGCTTCGGTCGAAATGACAGCGAGTCTTTTCTACAAAGCAATATAAGTTTAAATAATTTTTTCTTTTGATTGAGGAATAGATGATGAAAAGTCTTTTCTTTGTATCCGTAATAATTTGTGCAATAATGACTTATGCGAGTTCTTCTGCTCCCGAGCCGGCGGTCGTACAGGAACCGCAGCAATGGACGTTAGATGTAACGTTTGAGCATCCAAAGCTAATCATGTTGCAGCCGGGCGTAGATGGCAAGCCAAGACGGTTTTGGTACGTTATTATAACACTCACCAATAATACAAATGACGATGTTGACTTCTACCCGAAATGCGAGCTGATGACGGACACTTTCCAAATCATATCAGCAGGTAAAAATGTATCGCCAGCCGTTTTTGAGCAAATAAAACGGCGTCATCAAAGTAAGTATCCATTTCTCGAATCTTTGGAAAAGGCCGGCAACAAAATCCTTCAAGGCCGGGACAACTCCAAAGATATTGCAATTATCTGGCCGGATTTTGATGCGCAAGCCCAGAATATACAAATATTTATAACCGGCCTGAGCAATGAAACTGCAGTTATCAACCATCCGGTACAAAAAGATGAGGCCGGCAATCCAGTCAAAGTCTTTCTGAGAAAGACCCTCGAGCTTAATTACAGCCTGCGAAGCGATCCGGCTCTAAGGTCAGATGTGGATATCACTTATAAAGGCAAACGCTGGGTTATGCGATAATATTTCGTATATCGTATCCTTCGACCTTGCTATTGTATTTGATTTTTACCTTGCGGGATTTCGTAAAAATACCCACAGAAATGCTGCGCAGACAAGCTCTAAAAAAGCGACCATAATGAAAACCGGTGTATAGCCAGCGTGAATAACAAGCCAGCCCACACTAAAAGTAAAGAGCATTCCTCCCAGATATCCTAAGCAGCCTGAAAGGCCGTTTGCGGTAGCAACAGTGCGTTGTGGAAATAGGTCTGCCGGCAGAGTAAGCGTTGTAGCAGAGACACAGTTATGTGAAAAAGCGGCACAGCAGAACCAGCAAATCGCCCAGCCGGCAGATGGAGCGCTTATGATGAGTAATGCCAGAGGCATTACCAAAGCGGCGGTGGTTACTGCCAATTTTCTGGAGGTAAGGATGCTCACACCAAGCCTATGATAGAATGGAGATAAAAAGCCCCCTATGAAACTTCCTAAATCTGCGGCAAGGAATGGAATCCACGCAAACATTCCAATCTGTTTCAAATTAAGACCTCTTTGTGTGACTAAGTACATCGGAATCCAATATGTGAAGAATTGCCATGCGGGTTCGGAAAAGAAGCGGCCTAAACCAATGCCCCAGAAGTTCTTTTGTCGCAAGACAATCTTCCAGACACCCTTTTCGGCACTTTCCTCCTGTACGTTAAAATCCTCGTACTTTTTCTGAATGAGGGCCAACTCCTCGTCAGTAATAGCCGGATGTTTGGCCGGTGGGTAATAAAACAGCAGCCACACGAACACCCAGACAAATCCCAAAAGGCCGGTGACAACAAAGGCTTGCTGCCAACCAAATTTCAGAATAATCCATGCGACCAGCGGTGTTGCCACCAGCGCACCGGTGCCTGAACCTATGTTTGCTATGCCGGTCGCAATCGTCCGTTCTTTCGGAGGAAACCATTCAGAGACAGTTTTGGCAAGAGCCGGGAAATTTGCGGCTTCGCCGATGCCGAGCAACGCCCGGAAAATACCAAAAGTCAGGGGCGTTCGGGCCAAAGCGTGGAGCATATTTGCCACCGACCACCAAATTACCGATAAAGAGAATCCTTTTTTTAAGTGAAGATAATCTATGACTCGGCCGGAAAGCGGCTGCATGATAAGATAGCAGATTTGAAAGCACATTATAATATATGCAAATTGCTGCTCATTGATGTTGAGTTTTTCTTTTAATGTTGGACCTGCAACAGATAAGCTGGTGCGGTCAATATAGTTTATAGTGGTCACTAATGTTAATAATATTATGATATGCCAACGCAGCCCTCTTATCTTATACATAAAGCTAAACCTTTCTGTTTTCGGAGCGGGTAATATATTCACGGATATGAATATTGTAAAGAGCAATATTGATAAGTCGTTAGTTCCTTGTGCCACGGGCGGCGAAAAGACAAATCCCGGCCACAGGTACTGGGGCGAACCATCGCGTCTGAGAGGACTCGAACCTCTAACCCTCAGCTCCGTAGGCTGATGCTCTATCCAATTGAGCTACAGACGCTTACATTTTCTATTTACAATTTACTATTTACTATTTACTATTTTAAGCTGAAATAGTCAATACTCAATAGTAAATAGCAGGATGAGTATATTTAAGATAAACACCAATCTCAGCCCCGCAGGCGACCAGCCGAAGGCCATAAGCCAGCTCGCAGAAGGTTTGCTCGCAGGTAAAAAATTCCAGACACTGATGGGCGTCACCGGCAGCGGCAAAACCTTCACTATGGCCAACGTCATCGCTCAATTCGACCTGCCCGTTCTCGTTATATCTCACAATAAAACTTTAGCTGCCCAGCTTTATGAGGAATTCACAGAGCTTTTCCCGGAAAATGCCGTCGAATATTTCGTGAGCTATTACGACTACTATCAGCCGGAAGCTTACATTCCGCAGCGTGACATTTACATAGAAAAAGACGCCTCGAAGAACGCCGACCTCGACCGCCTTCGGCTTTCCACCACCACGAGCCTGTCGTCGAGAAGAGACTGTATCATTGTCGCATCAGTATCCTGCATCTTCGGCCTCGGCTCACCCGAAGATTATAAGGCAAGTGTTGTGCCCATTCGCACAGGTGACAATATTGATAGAAATGTTCTGCTGGGCAGACTGGCAGACATCCAATACAACAGAAACGATATTGATTTTCAGAGAGGGACATTCAGGGTTCGCGGCGATGTGGTTGAGCTGTACCCTTCTTATGAATCGTTTGGAATGCGGATTGAATTTTTCGGCGAAGAAGTAGAGCAGATTAGCTATATAAATCCCGTATCCGGCGAGACATTAGCTATTGAGGAGCAAGTCTTTATTTACCCGGCTGAGCACTATGTTATGCCCTGCGACAGAGTTGCCTCTGCGATAGAGAGCATAAAGGCCGAGCTGAAGCAACGATTGTCTGAGCTGCGAGGCCAGGGTAAGCTCCTGGAAGCACAAAGACTCGAAGCCAGAACGCTTTATGACCTTGAGATGATTCAGGAGGTCGGTTATTGCAGCGGGATAGAGAACTATGCCAGACACCTATCGGGTCTGCCGCCAGGAGCAAGACCTTACACGTTGATAGACTATTTCCCAAAGGATTTTCTTCTGTTCCTCGATGAATCACATGTGACTATTCCGCAACTGCGGGCGATGTGGGCAGGTGACAGAAGCAGAAAAGAGGTGCTGGTTGAGCACGGCTTTAGATTACCCAGTGCATTAGACAATAGACCCTTACGCTTTGAAGAGTTTCAGGAAAACTGGTCGCACGTCATTTTCGCCTCCGCTACACCCGGACCTTTTGAGATGGAAAAATGTAACCACGAGGTTGTCGAGCAAATTATACGTCCAACGGGTTTGCTGGACCCGGAAATATTCGTATTCCCAGCCACAAATCAGATTCCGCACCTTTTGGGTGAGATTGAAAAACGAGTCAAAGCCAGGGAACGAGTGCTCGTCACAACCTTAACTAAAAGGATGGCGGAGAACCTGTCAAGCTATATCACAAAGAACGGCTTTAGATGCCGTTATCTGCACAGCGAAATCGACACCCTCGAAAGAGTTGAGATACTTCGCGACCTGCGCAACGGCGAATTTGATGTTCTTGTGGGAATAAACTTGTTGCGTGAAGGCCTGGATTTGCCTGAAGTTTCGGCTGTTGCCATCCTCGACGCGGACAAGGAAGGATTTCTGCGAAGCCGGATTTCACTGATACAAACCATCGGCAGAACCGCAAGAAACATCAATGCCACCGTCTTTCTATACGCCGATACTGTTACCGACTCGATGCAAAAAGCTATTGACGAAACGAATAGACGTCGTAAAATCCAGTTAGAGTATAATGAAAAACATAATATTACGCCCGAAACGGTCAAAAAGGAGGTCCGTAAAGGCTTGGCCGAGCGGATAAAAGCAAGGCATACTGCCGGTAAGGCTATAAATTTTAGCGACCGCGAATACGACAAGGTCGAGCTGGCCAGCCAGATAGAGAAAGAAATGCTCGAAGCAGCCCAGGCTCTCGATTTTGAACGGGCTGCTTTTTTACGGGATCAGTTACGCGAATTGAAGGAACTGCCGGAACTGGTTATTACCGGCTCACGAAAGAAAAAAAGCAGCTTTTTAGCTACGAAGAGGCAGCGAAAGAAAAAAGAATTAAACAACGGATAAATACCGACTGATGGAGATTAAATAACACAAAGAATTAAAAAATAGTGTAATTTGTGGTACAATATACTAGCAATATAAAATGAGAAAATTACGATTATATCTCGATTCATCAATATTAGGTTGGTCACTAAATCATAGTGATCCGACTCGCTTTTCTGAAGCCAATCTTCTTTTGAACCAAATTGCAGAGGGAAGTTTCACGGGCGTATATTCTTGGGTCAGCCAGGAAGAGATTGATGCTGCACCAGAGCACATCGCCAAAAAGTTATGGCAGAAAGTCAAGAGGGCAAAATTAAAACCAGTCACTATGCGTTTAAACAAACACGCAGAAAAACTTGCGCAGAGGTACTGTGATAAAAAAATTATACCATTCAATTTCAAAGCTGATGCTCTCCATATCGCCATAGCAACACTTTGTAAAGCGGACGCTTTAGTTAGTTATAATTTTGAACACATTGTGAGCCTCGAGGTTATGGTTGCAGTTAATCAGGTAAATAAATCACTTAAGCTAAACGATATTTTTCTTTGTCAGCCGCAGGAGGTAATAATAAGTGAGAGTTAAAAGAAAGGTGTTTCCTTGTTTGAGTTGTGGTTATGATACAGGGTGTCCGAACAAAATAATTTGCGAAAAGTGCAGAGTATCACTAAGGCAAAAAACTACCCCGGCTCGTAGATGGAAAAACGCACGGGATAAAAGCTTACTTGGACAAACGCGATATATCTAACCAAGCAGTGCAAAAAAACATCCCAACAAATCACAACAACATTTGTTAAGACCCATTAAAAAATCTATGAATGCATAAAAGGTTAAAAAATGACAAAACTTAACATCGAACAAGTGCGACCGCTGATTCAAATGGCCATCGAGGAAGACCTCGGAGGAGGCGACCTGACCAGCGAGCTTCTGTTCAAAGATGACACTATTGACAAAGCCAACATCATCTCCCGCGAAGAGATAGTTGTATGTGGGATTCCTATAATCAAGGAAATCCTCAGCTTTTACGACAAACGGCTCAAGCTGAAGGCCTTTGTAAATGACGGTGAATCCGCTCATATCGGGCGAAAAATTGCCACCATCGAAGGCCCTTTGCGTCCGATGCTCAGCGCCGAGCGTGTTATCTTAAACTTCATGCAGAGACTCAGCGGAATTGCTACCAACACACGCAAATACGTTAATGCCATTCAGGGTACAAAAGCAAAGATTTACGATACAAGAAAGACACTTCCCGGCTGGAGAATCCTTGAAAAGTACGCAGTTCGCTGCGGCGGCGGATACAATCACCGATTAGGATTATACGACGGCATCCTGGTCAAAGACAACCACCTCGCACAGCTCGGCAGGAACTTTCAGCCGAAACTGAAAAAAATGGTCAACGAAGCCAGAAAAATAAAAGGCATCAAATTCGTCGCTGTCGAGGTTGACCACGTAGATGACCAGCTTAATTACGTATTGGAAATCCCCGGCATCGACATAGTGCTTCTCGATAACATGGGCCAGTGGCAGCTCAAACACGCCGTCGATATGCGAAACAAAATGTGCGGTAAAAATAAAAAACCCATGCTGGAGGCGTCAGGCAACATCACGCTTAGCAATGTTTCTGCTATTGCCCAGAGCGGCATTGACCGAATAGCCGTCGGTGCGCTCACTCATTCAGCCGCAGCCGTTGATATCGGCCTTGACAGGTAACCATAGAAATGCGCCAAATCGATCTGCTTGACCCAGATATAATAAAAGGGAACCTAAAAACCAAACGCATCGGCAGAAAAATCATCGTCTATAACTCCACCTCAAGCACAAACGACATCGCCGCCGAATATGCAAAGGCCAAGAACAACGACGGCATGGTAATCTTTGCAGAAGAGCAAACCGCAGGCAGAGGCAGAGCCGGCAATAAATGGCTTAGCAAACAAGCTGACAGTATCCTCTGTTCCATCGTTTTAACCAACAGCCGGCTCGACTGTGAATTACTTTCTCTTACTTGTGCCGTTGCTATTGCCGATGCAGTAGGCAAGACCGGCAGCGGCGAAGCAAAAATCAAATGGCCTAACGATATACTACTTGCCGGCAAAAAAGTCGCAGGTATCCTGATTGAACGGTTGAACGGTGGACCGTCTCACCGTTTGACCGTTTCACCGTTTCACCGTCTCACCGTTTCACCTTCTAACCGTTTTACCTACATCATCGGCATAGGCATTAACTGCCACCAGAAGAAAGATTCTTTTCTTCCCGAACTACAACCAATCGCAACAAGCATCGACATTGAAGCTGGAACGATATGCGACCGCAATCTGCTGGCCAAGAGACTTCTGGCCTCATTAGATAGCTGGCTCGAAACGGCAGAAAAAAATAGTGAAGAAGTCCTTGTCCGATGGAACGATCAGAGTGTTCAATTAGGTCATAGAATAAAGCTAATCTATAACGGCAAAAAATTCGCCGGCCACTGTATCGGAATAGACCCCAAAATGGGCTTAATCCTGCAATTAGACACCGGCGGTGTCAGGATGTTCCCGGCATCTCATACAACAATTGCAAAATAATC
>CAZIED010000025.1:0-14952 GCA_964538525.1 uncultured Pirellulales bacterium
GTGAGCTTATTTTTATCGACGTCACTACCACCGGTCTTGCCGGTTCGGCCTTCATCGCCAATCATGTCAAGCAAATCGTCGGCAATCTGAAAAGCAATGCCGGCATTTAAGCCAAAATTCTCCAGCATTCGGATTTGAGCTTTGCTGCCACGAGCAAGAAGAGCACCGAGACCACAACAACTGCTAAAAAAAGCAGCGCTTTTCTCTGTAATTATATCGATATACTCCGACTCACTCAATCGCCAATTACGCCTTTGAACTACCTGCCGCAATTCGCCTTCACACGTTCGAGCCGCTGCAGCAGCAATCATACCAGCAATCCTCGGCTCCAAACCGGAGCATTTCTTCAGCACTCTACTCAACATAAAGTCGCCCAGCAGCACCGCTGCCTCATTGCCCCAGAGTTTATTTACGGTGGGTAGTCCTCGGCGACTTTGTCCATCATCAATAACATCATCGTGCAACAACGTCGCATTATGAATCATCTCCATAATCGCTGCCACCCGAATAACCTCGTCTTGCGTATTGCATATTGCGTATTGCGTATTTTTTTCGCATGACGCATCACGCACGACGCGGTACGATAATAAAACAAGGCCCGGCCGAAGCATTTTGCCTGATTGGTTATTTATGTATTGGAGCAATTGGTTAAGCTCTCTATCTATCGCCGAAGCAGTCAATTGCTCATTGATCAGACTTCTTACCTCATCTAACTGAATTCCGATTAACCGAAAAGCAGCGATAGAAGTATCGGGATCTTTGTTGGTTATGTTGGTATTTGCCGGCGGCTCCATAGTGCTTCTGATATTTTGGATTGGAAGAGTCCCTCATGGATAGTGATTAGCGATTCGTGAATTGTAATCCGAGCCACAAACCACGAACCACTGGCTAGTAATACTACTTTTCCCTTCCGTGTGCGCATTTATAAAACTTCTTTCTTAGAAGTCTCGTAATTGGACCAGGATTTCCATCACCGATAATTCTACCGTCGATCTCCACAACGCCAATAACTTCGGCTGCTGTGCCGGTAAGGAATAATTCGTCACTAATATACAGACCTACTCTCGTGAGATTTTTTTCAACCACCTGCAGGTTTTCTTCCTCGGCCAATCTGATAACGACAGAGCGCGTTATTCCATCAAGCGCCCCTGCTTCAATCGGAGGGGTACAAATCACGCCATTTTTCACTATAAAAACATTGTCGCCTGTCGCCTCGGCAACATAGCCTTCATGGTTATACATTATTGCTTCGGGGACATTGCTATCCAGCGCTTCTATCTTGGCCAGAATGTTATTGAGATAGTTCAAACTCTTGACCTGCGGCGGAATTGCTAACGGATGATTGCGAACAGTAGTTGCACTTATCACCTTCATTCCCTTCTCATAAAGCTCCTCCGGATAAAGCTGGATGTTATCGGCTATGATAAACATCCTGCTGTTCTCGCAGACGAAAGGATTCAGTCCCAGAGTTCCAGCTCCACGAGTGACCACCAGCCTAATATAGCCGTCGATAACGCCATTTGCCTCGACTGTCTTTTCAATGGCTTTTATAAGCTCATCCTTGCTCATCGGCACTTCAAGCCGAATAGCCTTGGCCGATTCATAAAGCCGTTTTAGATGGGCGGCAAGCTCAAAAACCCTTCGGCTATAAACACGAATACCCTCAAAGACTCCGTCTCCATAAAGCAAACCATGGTCAAAGACAGATATCTTAGCATCAGCCTCGTCAACAAGTTTATCATCAAGCCAAATTTTAAGTGACATAAATAAACCTCGTAAAACCGGAACTCAATCATCATGCGTATTGCATTACGTACGATGCAAGACGCACGACACAAGACTTCACTAAATGCTGTTAGCTATTTTCCCATCTACCAATTTTATTATTCGTCCGGCCCTTCGTGCGATTCTTTCATCGTGGGTTACCATTACAATAGTCTGGCCGCCTTTATTCAACTTTTCAAAGGTTTCCAAAATACCATTTCCAGTCGCAGAGTCAAGATTTCCCGTAGGTTCATCAGCCAAAAGCAACCTCGGCTGGTTCATCAAGGCCCTGCCGATAGCGACCCTTTGTCTTTCCCCACCGGAAAGCTGAAACGGCTTATGATTAGCCCTTTCGCTCAAACCGAGCTGGGCAATAAGCTGCCTGGCTCTATCTCTAACCGACTTGCGACATGCAAGCCAGCCAATAACGCTTTTAGAGGCCATAACCGGCAGAAAAACATTCTCCAATACACTTAATTCGTCCAATAAATGATAGAACTGAAAAACAAATCCCACCATTTTATTGCGAAATTTGTTTAATTCGCCGGCACTAAAGGTGCTTAAATCCCTGTTTTCAAACCTCACAACACCTTTATCCGGCCTATCCAACGCCCCCAAAATATGCAATAATGTGCTTTTTCCGCTGCCGGAAGCCCCGATTATCGCCACAAATTCGCCTCTTCGCACAGTCAGATTGACGCCCTTAAGCACCTTTACCTCAGTCGCTCCCATCCTATAAGATTTATAAATTTCCTCGGACTTTAACATCGATTGTCCTATCCTTCGTCTAAAGTGAGCTAAAATGAACTAAAGTGCCTAAAGTGAGCTAAAATTTTAGAGCATTAGAGCTTATAAAAAAAACATAACTTTAGGCACTTCAAACTTTAGGCACTTATAACTGGCTTACCTGCAAAGTCTCTATCGGATTCAGCTTTGCCGCCTGCCAGCTCGGCAGCAGCGCTCCAACAAGACATGCAGCAATCGCTGAAAGGATAATAATTACTAAAACCCCGAATTCAACACGGTTCGGAATATCACCTATAGCATAGATGGTTCTATCCCACAACTGAAACTCAAAGTGCTCATACAGCCAGTTTTCTATCTGGTTTATCTTCGACAAGAACAGCCAGCCTGCAAACGACCCGATCCCGGAACCTAAAAGACCTATTAAAGAAGCAAAACCCAAAAACAACAAAATAATATTTATATTCGAAACACCTACACTTTTCAGTATGCCTATATCTTTACGTTTATGACTGATAATCATATAAAAAACGACCAGGACAATAAACACCGTCGTAATCCCCACAAGGGCAAACATAACAATCACCTCAGCCTGCTCCTTCTCCATAGGTGCAATGGATGAACGTCTGTATTCCTTCCAGCTCTGCACTGTCACCTTATCCAAAAGAAACGCCTGTTTTTCACCGGCTTTTTGCTGAATAAAATCCTGCCAGAGCAAAGCGACTTTTTTGCATCCGGTTTGCAGTTTGACCTTCGGTTTAAACTTGATATGAATGGCGCTAATCCGTTTCTCAGAACCATCCATGCCGCAAAGCCATTGCGCCTTGTCAAACGGCAGATAAACCAGAGAGCTATCGACACGAGCCAAACCACTATGTGAATAGTCACTATAGTAGAAATTTTGCGAGTTAATCAACCCGAGGTCCGCCTTGGCCGGGGCACCTCTTGCGGTCAGTGGAACACAACTTACAGATACAGCCGTCTTGTCAAGACGCTCACTATAAAAATATCCCCCTCTGGGACTGCGTCGCGGCGCAGAGACGTCACTCAGCCTATAGCCAACATCGATACCCAGCACACAACCAGGCAGATTTGAATCAAAGATTGGTTCAAATGCTTTTGTGACATCGCCTTTGTGGTAATAAAGAGTCTGGCCAAAATTTGCGGCCTTGCTGTGCATGACCGGGTCAATACCCAAAATTTCAAGGCCCAGCCCCTGCTCCGTCCACCTGGGACTAACCAATGCGTAGCCCTTTATCACAGCAGAGGCCGCCTCAACAAAATCGGTCTGCTCCAGAATCTTCATAAAATCTTCATAGAAAGCAAAACCGACCAGCGACCTCGTGCCGACTACGCAGTCGCCGGTAAACTGGTGATTTTTCCACTTGAATTCACTGACCAAACCCGTCAGGACAGTCATCACCACAACGACAATAAAAACGCACATAGCAACAGCCAGAATCGCAAAATACGTTATGTGGCGTTTTACAAGATACCTTGTTGCAAGAATAATCTTATACATAAATATCACGAATTTCGAATATCGAATAATGAATGTCGAATAATGAAATAAAAGTCATCTTTTCTTCTGCGCTGTTGCAAGGCTTGCAACGAAAATCGATATAAGTTCGTTGTTTTCCGTTAAGAGAGACTTCAACTCATCGGTCGGTTTTACCATCGCTTTCCGCTCTACTATCAACAACCATACGCGGGTTTCCCGTAACTCCTTCAAGGCCAATTTCATTTTATGAATAAAATCACTTCTGGATTCGGAGCTTTGTGCTTCACCATAGTTCGCCGCTGGTGAGGTACCACATCGGACCAACTGATTCGCAATATGAACGCCTGCATAAGATAAGATCTGGGTAATTTCTCAACAAGACTTATTATGCGAACAGAAAAATCTATAAGTCGTCCCTCCAGATCATATCTTTTCTGTTTTTTTTCTTTACCTTTATCCATCGAACTTTCCCGAAACCACACACTTCATTATTCGATATTCGACATTCGGCATTCATTATTCATATCTTAGGATTTCAACCGGCCTTGTTCTGGCTGCAACAATCGCAGGTATCAACGTTCCGAAAGTAGCCGCTATAATTGCGAAAACTACTATTGGCAAAGCCGCCGACCAATCAACCTCGCTGGGAATCCTGCTGAACATATAGACACTGCTTTTCCACAGCTTCAAACCAAATACTATCCTTATACCTTCTTCTATCGCATTTAAATTTTTTGTAATAATGTAACCTAAAACAACTCCCAGAGCAGAACCTGTAATTCCGACACAGCTTCCGAACCCGAGAAAAATACAAGCCACAGAACCGCTTGCTGCCCCGCAACTCTTTATTATGGCAACATCGCGCTGTTTAAGCCTGGCGATCATGTAGAATATGCAGAATATCAATACGACGACGCTGAAACTTACTACGCCGAAAATCAGCAATAGCACTCCCATCTGCTTTCGCAGCTCGGCTATGAACCTGCTTTGCATCCGTTGAGCTGTTTCGACATCCGTATATCTTATAAGCTCCGCCGGCCAGCCGAGCTGATTGGCGGCAAAGACCTGCCAAAGGCCACGAATCTGGGCCAAGGCCGTTTCAGCCGGTACATCCCTTTTTAGCTTGATTTGAATTTGATTGGCAAGTCGGCTGCTCTCTTGTGGATATAAAATCTCCTGCAATTTTTCTATAGGTATATATATGAAACTTTCATCAAAATCATAAACACCAGTCTCGATGAAATCTACAATGGTAAATTTTAAGGTCTTTCTTTTAAACCTGACCGCCTGTGATTCGGAAGGTTGCGCGTCTCCGCCCGGCTCACTGCTCGGAGATGGATTCTTTGACCCAATCACAGAACCCGTATTAAGAATAACCTGCCGGCCGAGCATCCTATCAACTGCACTATAATCATATTCATCGGTATTTTCATTAGGTTCTGATATCACAGCGATTCCCACGAACCCGCCAACAGCGTCAGGAGAATCCGAAACTGCAAAAGACGGTTGTTCATCCGAATGGCCTTGTCTGCGCAAAAACTGCTTAAAACCTGTAACCTTCGCCCGGCTGGCAGGTTCAATCCCCCAGATTTGCACTGCACGCACGTTGCCGGAGCCCAAATGCAAAAGTCCTTGAGACGATAACGTCGCCGTCGCTGCTTCAACAACGGAAGAACTCTCAAGCTGCTCAATAAACAGAGGATACTGTGCAAATGCTGTCGGCGCCGACAGAACAACGTCACCTATAGTCTGAACGGCTGTTTGCTCAAGCGTATTAATAAAACCTGCAAACAGGCTTGCAACCACTATCAATAGTGCAGTAGAAATAGCGACCGCCGCTATACTTAAAAAAACAATTTTCCTTTTATGCAGATAACGCAGAGACAAGAATAATTTCAGCATTGGTTAGTTGTTAGTATATAGTCGTTAGTATTTAGTATTTAGCCCCACGTTTTACGTGGGGTTCAATTTTAAACGGTTAATCTTTTACGGGTTTTAGAAGCGGGAACAATATGACATCACGAATATTTAAAGCACCCGTCAATAGCATCACCAATCGGTCAATTCCGATGCCCAGCCCCCCCGCAGGCGGCATGCCATACTTCAACGCCGTTATATAATCATGGTCCATCCTGGTTAAAGAATCTTCCTGACCTCGGAGCTGCGTAAGAAAATTCTTGTTTTGCTCGGCAGGGTCATTTAACTCCGTGTATGCGTTAGCCAGCTCCATCTGTACGGCAAACAATTCAAATCGCTCTGCGAATTTGGGAGCGTCTTTTTTGCGTTTGGCTAATGGGCACAATGCCGCCGGATAATCAACCACAAATGTCGGGTTAATAAGATTTTCCTCTACCGTAGTCTCAAACACTTCATTGACGACAACGGCATCATCCATTTCCTTCTCATCAATGCCAAGCTCTGAGGCCTTTGCTCTAACAGCTTTTATATCATCAATATCGCAGCCGGCGTACTCCTTTAGTAATTCTACATAAGAAGCTCGCCTCCATGGCCGAGTAAAATCCACCGTCATATCGCCGAAAGAAAATTTACTGCCGGTACAATGTTTCTCAACACATACGGAAAAAACGTCCTCCACCAAATCCATCATCACATTGTAATCAGCATAAGCCTGATATGCTTCAAGCATTGTAAATTCCGGATTGTGTTTTCGGCTCAGTCCCTCGTTGCGGAAGTTTCTATTTATCTCGAAGACCCTTTCCATTCCGCCGATCAGCAGCCTTTTTAGAAACAGCTCCGGTGAAATCCGCAAGAACAAATCCATATCCAGACTGTTGTGGTGTGTTATGAAAGGTTTCGCCGCTGCTCCACCGGGTATGGCCTGCATCATAGGTGTCTCGACTTCCAAAAAACCCTTTGATACAAGATATTGGCGAACCGTAGCGATGATTTCACTGCGTTTTTTGAATCGCTGCATCACTTCAGGATTAGCCCACAAGTCCACATATCTCTGCCGATAGCGAAGGTCGATGTCAGCAAGACCGTGGAATTTCTCCGGCGGTGGGCATAGACATTTGCTCAGAAGCGTAAGCCTATCCACCCAAACAGTGATTTCGCCGGTTTTGGTTTTGCCTAACCTGCCGGATGCACCGATTATGTCACCAAGCTCAAGCAGTTTGGCAAGCTGCCACCCTGCCGCATCATCAGCAAGCAGACTTTTACTAAGTCCTACCTGGATGGTTCCGCTCCAGTCACGCAGTGTAATAAAAATTAGTTTGCCGATGTCCCTCAGCAGCACAATCCTGCCTGCACATTTGGCCTGGCTAGATTCATCACCATCTTTAAACTTGTGTTTTATATCTTCAGCCAGCTCGATTCTCTCGAATCTGCCGCCGTAAGGGTCAATACCCGACTGTTTAATGCGGTTGAGCTTTTCCTGCCTTTGCCGTTCTAACTTATCGTTTAAGATATCTTGCATCTTGTAAATGGTAATTGGAAATTGATGTTCACAGTTAATTGTTCATAGTTCATCGATGAACAATGAACTCATAACAACGAAAAAATTACCGTTACCAGTCTGTATTCTGTATTCTTTCTTGAGTTAGTTTGGTCTTGACAATCAATAGGCCCACAGCCAGTTGGGGGTCTGCAGCAAGGCTTTCTTCAATGGTGTGTCTTGCCGGTGACGTTCTGCCGTCACTGCGATCGGCCTGAACGAGAACTTCATTGTCCCTCTGAACATCGAGCATTTTTTTAAGCTCATCATTTGTTAAATCAATTTCAACATTCGGCCCCACGCCCCAATCCGCCGTACCCTGCCGTTGAGAACCCACCTTACGGGAACCCTCAACTTCTTCCCGACTTTTAACTCTCTGGCCGGAAGGTAAAAGATAGTACGCAATGGTATACTTTAGCTGCGACCCACCGCCTGGAAATTCAGTTATTCCCTGCACACTACCTTTGCCATGTGTTCTTTTTCCAACCAAAATCGCCCGGTTATGCACTTTATCCGCCAATGCACCAGCCACGATCTCGGAAGCACTTGCAGAGCTGGAATTTATTAATACAACCAACGGATAATTCGGATGTGTTCCTTTCTCATGTGCCGGTTTATAAGTAGGCGTCCTTCCGAAACCCGGCTGTGTTCTGACTATCAAACCCTCCTTAATGAATTTGTCGGCGACTTCCACTGCGCTCTCTAAAAGCCCTCCGGAATTGAATCGCAGGTCCATAATCAGCCCTTTTAACCCCTCTTTCTCTAATTGATTTAATACCGTCTCAAGCTCTGAAGGGGTATCCGAGGAAAAGCCGGTAAGACGAACATAGCCGATCTTTTCCTGCTGGTCGATCATATACAGCCAGTTACCTGATTCGGTTCTTTGCCAGCCCCGAATTGTCGGAACGGTTATCTTGGCCCTGGTTATGGTAATATCCTTGGTTGTCTCTTCACTCGGCCGTTTTACTGTCAGCGTCACCTTTGTACCTTTCGGACCTGTGATTTTATGAACCGCACATATAAGACTCATATCTTTTGTATCAATACCATCCACCGCCACTATCACGTCACCGGCATCAAGGCCCGACCGGTATGCCGGCGTATCCGGTAATAAACTGGAAACCGTCAAAAAGCCTTTCGGCTTGGAAATTTCTATGCCAATGCCTGTGAACTCATTGGTCATCATCTTTTCAAAATCATCCACCTGCTTCGGCCAGACTATAATCGTGTAAGGGTCAAGCGTTGCAAATGCTGCTTCGGCAAACTGCGCTATCAATGCGGCTCGGGGTAATTGAATCGTAGCATCGTTAAGTGCCAGAATTCTATCAAAAATCCCAAGGAATCGATCTTTTGTAAATCCATCGGCACCTTCAGCAGAGACCCCGCTACGCGGCAGCTCTGGAGATTTGATTTCGTCTAAAACCACATCCAAAGCTGCCGACCAGGCATTAAGCTCGTTGGAATCCACCCTCCGCAGTTCATCCTTCGCAGTGCTACGGAGAATGGATGCTACGGAGGACGAGTCCGGGGGCGAAAAAGACTTCTCGGTACTCTCACTGGATAATTTTTTAGACAATGCAGACTGCTGCAGCTCGACTGAAGCAGCCAAAGTCAAGGCAGGCTTCTTCCCCATTATTTCTGCTAATAATTGGCAACGTTTGACGGCTTCAACAGCCATCTTGCCATAATCGATAGTGCTGACATAGCTCACATTCATCGCTTCTACCGCTCGGATAAATATCTCTTTTTTGACACCCTGGAAACGCTCTTGTGTAGTTTCACATGGACTATCCTGGAAAGAAGCAACGATGCTTGCTTTATCGATAAGCTGATCAGCGTAATCTGAATACGCCTGATTATTCGGATCGATTGCCTGCAGCCAGGCATAGCAAATTGTGTATGCGTCAAGCCACTTGCCCTGATATTCAAACTCAGCAGCCTTATCTATCACCGCTTGAAAAACCTGTTTGACAAACGGGCTGGACAGAAGCTCCGTTCTTTGTGCATTATCTGCAAGCTCACTTGCCTGTGCAATTACAGAAAGCAATTCAGTCGTATTATTTGCGTCATTCACGTCTGTTATTGAGTACAAATTATTTGCGTCGTTTCCCGCAAAACGGGCTTTCTCACTCGGACTCTTTGCAGTCTTAAATTTTTCTATTTCTGCCAACCGCTGCTGGTATGCGGCTTGTCGAGCCGCCTGACGCTGTTGACCCAAAGCCTTATATTTTTCAATAATTTCCAATAACTGATGAACGGTGGCACTGAGCTCACCGGAATTATCCTGATTTATCTTACTAAGCAATTCACCGGCAGCGTCAAACTTACCCTGGTAAATCAGCCCATAATCTTCTTCAATCTGATTAGACGGGCTGGCCGGCAGCTGCGACACTTCCGAAACGTTCGGTTCTGGAGTGAGGGACTTAGGAACATCAGCAGGTGTTAGCTCCTTTTCAAGCAGGTTACCTACGTCATCCGGCACGTCAACAATCAGGTTTGCCCCCGACTGAGTCGGGGGCGAGAAACCATGGCCTACAGACCAGCATAAAAACGCCAGAACACAGCAACATAACAGCATCAGAATTAAAGATGCCCTTGCCATTATAGTTTGCGGACTTCGGCCTTTACTTTTATCCATGTCAGACGATCCTCGTTACCAGATACTCGATACCCGTCAAGAAACGGATATCAAGCATCTATTTTTTTACAAACACTCTGCAGCTTTGCCGGCACAACCGAGAACATGAAGTTTGTGCTTGACCATCTCTCTGATAGCCTCCCTGCCGGGGCCGAGATACTTACGTGGGTCAAACTCACCCGGCTTTTCTGCAAAAACCTGTCGTATTTTAGCCGTCAGCGCCAGTCTTAAATCCGTATCGATATTGACCTTGCAGATGGCCATTTTTGCAGCTTTACTGATCGCCTCTTCCGGCACACCCATGGCATTCGGCATTTTGCCGCCGTACTTATTAATAAGGTCCACGAACTCTCTTATCACACTGCTTGCTCCGTGCATCACCAGCGGAAATCCGGGCAGTCTATCTGCTATTTCCTGTATTACATCGAAGGCAAGCTTCGGCTCGCTCTTGAACTTGTAAGCCCCGTGACTGGTGCCGCAGGCAACCGCCAGTGAATCACAGCCGCTTTTTTCTACAAACTCTTGAACCTGCTCCGGGTCAGCCAGGTGCTTATGCACATCATCTATGCCGACCACATCCTCTTCTATCCCACCTAACTGACCAAGCTCGGCTTCAACGCAAACATCCATTGCGTGCGCATATTCAACAACCTTTTTAGTAATCTGAATATTCTCTTTAAACGGACGGCTGGAGGCATCTATCATCACCGAAGTAAAACCGTCATCCACGAATTGTTTGCAGGTCTCAAAGGTATCGCCGTGGTCGAGGTTTGTAGCGATTGGAATGTCGGGATTTTCCTCAACAACCACATTGATAATCGCATTGAGATAGCTTATTTTTGCATAGTCACGGGCACCTCTGGATATCTGTAGAATCAGCGGTGCTTTTTCTTTGGCTATGGCATCGGCAATACCCTGAGTGATTTCCATATTGTTGACATTGAAGGCACCAATGGCATAACCATTTTTGTATGCCATCTCGAACATCTTTCTGGTATTAACTAACGGCATAACTGTCTCCTTAAAGTTCTCATGTTTTTTAGCCCAAAATTATTGGCTAAACGCAGCACTTAATACAAGAACAAATTATAAACGATTAACAATAAATTGTTAATAGCCTGCCGAATCAGCAAGTTTCATATACCTTCTCGACCCAAAAACAAGCTCCTGCACACCCTCGGGCCACAGACTAAATATAAACGACTGCTGGTCAAGGGATTCATCGACACTGTACGTAAGAGCAAAACACACCCTGTGGTAACGCCTTATGAGTGTTAAACAATTGTTGATATTAACGCCATAGCCAAAATCATACTGCTGCGAAAAAACCAGCGTATATCGCGGGTCGAGGATATAAGTGGCCGCGAAAGTAAATGCGTTAGAGTCTTTCTTCTCATAACCATTTTCTACTTCTACACGCCTTAAATATCTGCTTCCTATATAATAGCTCAAATTTGGCCAACGCATGACCGACACGCCAACATTAAACTGCTGCACCACCCTGCTTTGCATATCAAAGTACATATCGCTCAACAAAGCTGTAGTATCGCCTATGCGCCATATATAAGCTGTTGAGTAATAATTACGCCTGGGGCCATATATGTCGCTGCTGCGTCTATCCTGTGGCGGCAGCACAACATCACCGAATCTACTGCTGTATCTGCTGTATCTATTGACCAGCGGTATAAAAGGCTTATTCCAGATGAAGCGGTCCGGCCCAGCCGAAGTGTCGCTGGAGTTACTTACCAATGTCACCTCCGAATCCAGCCGCATCCAGTCAACGGTCCTTTCTCTGTCGCCGGTGCCTCGCTTAGTCTGCAACCTTTGAGAAAGGCCGAGGTTTAACGTGTCACGCTGTTCAACAACCGGGTCACTGGGAATATAAGCAACGGCTGTAAGCTGCGGCTGTATAATATGCCTTAATCCTTTTAGATCCCAGAGACGCGAATTAACGTCGGGATAAACATTCCAAAATGGCATTGTTGATGCACGCACACCGGCTTCGCCGAGCCAGACACTGGTATCTTCATCCGTCATTGTGCCGTCAATCTTGGTTCGGAAACCGTCGCCGTCTTCATAACCTAAAGTCCCCGCTGCAAAAGGCACAACTTTTGACCTGCCCATCATTAGCGGCATGTCTATCTCATTTCTTGTCGCAGTATATGTGAATATCCCGTGCAAAAAGGTCGTCCCGTCCGAAGGTAGAGCTGTACCCGAATGCTGGCTGAATCGGCTGGCTTGACTATCACTATAGAAAGTTAACCTGTCGCTCAAAAACGATTCGCCCGTCCAGTGAAATTCGGCAGTCGGCAGCTCTTCTACCTCGTTGGCAAAATCATTCAGCCGAGCCTTACCCAAAAAAGCCAGGCCAAAGTTTCGTTCAATACGCTTCAAATGAACTACCGTCTCCTGTTCTTTGTCGGTATTGAATTCGCTGCGATAATACTGCTCTATAAAATTTTTATCGGATGCGTAGCTGATTTCGGTGGCAAGCTGCCAATTGTAAGGCAAAAATTGCTTGTGCTGCCAGCGAAAGCGACCTCGAATCTCCTGTGGTGGCTCAAGGTCTTTTCGGCTGCTCAACCTGCCGAGTCTATCCTCACCGTGGTCGTCTATTATATAGCCCAGAATCCTGCCGAAATAGTCCTCTTTTGCGTAATTAACCTCCAATCCACTGCCAAGTCCGCGTTTGCTGTAATAATCCAGTGTCATGGTGCTGTCGGTACCCTCCGACTCCTGCAGCCCCAAAAGCCTGGCCAAGTACCACTGCGTCTCAACCGATGTCCCCCAGGTACTGTCATTGCCAACATGGACGCCTTTTATTGGGACATCAGGTCTTTGCAGATTACTACGCATACTGGGCAAATAAAAAATTGTTTTGTCATACATTTTCAATCGCACGTCACGCATCTGGGCATCAAAACTTCTGTCAGACACTTTGTCAGCTTGCTCGTCAATATATGTCGTATCGGTGATAATTACATCCGAAGCGCTTAGAGAAATTTGAGGCAGATAAAATTCGCTGGTGGTCAAAGTGATATCCTCGGCTGCAAATTTGTTTTCTGCCACCTGTTTTAGCTTTGCCGCCCTTACATAAATCGGAATTCCTCTGGACGCATCAAAGCTTCTGGCAACTGCGTTTATCGCCAGTGCCTTCTTTTGGGCGAAGTTGTAATAAATCTCATCGGCTCTAATCGTCCAATGTCCCTCAGCCATCACCACGTCGCCTGACAGATAAATCGCCTGCACAGTCCCCGCGGCCAAAATATCCTCAAGACCACTGATTTGGTCAGACTTTTCGGAGGTCTGCTCGGAACAAAATATGACTGCATTATCAGCCTGCAGCTCCAGCAAACGCCCGGTTTCCGCCTGCTTCTGCCATATATAGAATCTGCCGATTATCGTCCCAACCTTTGCCTGGTCATCCCACTCAATTGTCGGAGCAACCTCGCCTGCAGGCGCCAGATTAATAGGATACATAATGGCGGATTTTTTCTCTTGGGGCTTTATAGAGATCGCTTCTTTAGATTGTTTCTCCGTTTTTATCTTCTCATCCGACGGCAATTCGGATAACGGCAAATCCGGCATCACAGAACCAATCGCTGCAAAAGCTTCGGCGTAAAGCTGCGAATCACGGGGGTCACCTATTTTCCTTATCTGGGCAGTGGCAAAAACTTCACCGATTATATCCAATCGTAAAACGATTTCCTTACCTTCTTCAATTACCTTTCGGCTCAATTTGTTGGTTTTAAAGCTTTCACTGCTTTTGACCAGTACACTTCCCTGCAGATAAATCCATGTTTTATAATTAACACCTTTATATCCAGAAATCCCAGTTTTCAGAGTCTCCAGCCATACTACTGCTTTGTCGCTGGAAAATTGGTTTGCCCCAGACGACATCGAGAATCCATCTGGGAAAACGAGGATATGCAACGGCTCGCTATCTGTGCTTAGCTGATAGCTTATCAGCTCCCGCCCCGCCAGATGCAAATCCCGACCGATGAACGTGGAGCCATCTTCGTTATTGCCGCCTAACGACCAGCCTGCTGCTGCCAAAACAATTATCAGAGAAACAACCAAAAGTTGTGGTTTCCTTCTCATAACAACCTTAAAAATCCCATCAAGACGTCCTGTACGTCCCACGAATTATAGCTGCTCGTTCGGCCAAAGCCAATAAAAACCATTAATGTATTACTGATCACTTGATTTATCTGAAACTTTCCAGTAAAAAAGAGCCTTGGCTCAAATCAAAACAGACGGAAGGGCTGAAATGGCTAAGAATGAGTACTCAGAATATCAGAAGAAGGTTTTTTCAGGTTACTACGACAACCTTGATACGATAATGCTCCAGAAACTAAGTGAGCTGGTAACCGAATTGTACATAGCCGATGCTACTCTGCGTAGTAGCCTACTCCGCCGTAGCGGCTGCGAAGGCCGGACGCTACGTAGCACGAGTACGCAGACTAAAAAAGACCGACTCTGGCAAAGAGCCTACAAAGCTATGTTAAATCTAAAAATCCCGCCAGCGATTATCGACCATATCATGAACAAGAAAGACGTGGTGATATTAGCCAAAAACCTCCAGGATTGGCTTGCTTATAAGAAGAAAAAATAACATCCTAAAATGGGTTTTACGGTGTCACCGCTCGGTTGTAGAACCTGTCCTGAGCGAAGCCGAAGGATGCGTACATCGTCAATCAGAGAGGATCTCAATGTAGGGTGGGGCTTGCCCCACCAAATTTAATTTAAAATTTTTAATCTGGTGGGCTAAAGCCCACCCTACAAATCTTTTTTTACGGTGTCACGGCTTGGTTGTAGATGCGAACGTCATCAATCAGGCCGGACCAGAAA
>CAZIED010000026.1:0-14860 GCA_964538525.1 uncultured Pirellulales bacterium
ATAAAATTCTTGACCCGATACGGTACGAGGTTTTGCTCAATGAGCTGCTTCGTTTGAAGCTCGAATCAACGATAGAAGTGAGAGTGACATGTGCACCGCAGTTTGCAATAGTGTGTGAGAAAGCCGTAGCTAAGAAACTGATTGATCCAGTTAACGGCTGTATGGGCGGAAGGGGATTCGGCTTTATAAGCTACAAGGGTGATGTACAAACATGCGGATTCCTCGATATATCGGCTGGCAATCTGGTTGAAAATGGTTTCGATTTCAAAAAGATTTGGCAGGGGTCAGAATTTCTAAAGGAAATCCGCGATGTTTCTTCTTATAAAGGCTGTGGGGATTGTGACTTTGTAAGCCTGTGCGGAGGCTGTCGGGCGAGGGCTTATGCCATGTCCGGTGATTATTTGGCTGCCGATCCGATTTGTAGCTTCCGAGGAGGCAAGGTTTGAGTTTGCGTTTGACGAAATTCCATAAAAGACTGTGCAATTTGCTGCAGGAAGGTCTGCCAATATGCTGGCAGCCGTTTGCTGAGCTGGCAAGTGTTTTACACATCGGCGAAACGGAGGTTTTAGAGCAAACCAGGCGATTGAAAGAGCTTGGTGTTATTCGCAGGCTTATCGCAATTGTCAATTATCGTGCGTTAGGTTTTACCAGCACTTTAGTTGCGGTGCATGTTCCGCAACACAGCCTGCGGGATGTTGCTGCAGCGGTGAACCTTCTGCAGAATGTTTCTCATAATTACCAGCGGAAGCATTACTACAATTTGTGGTTCACTTTGCAGGCCGAAAGTCCCGAGCAGATTAAGCTTACGCTGTTAACTCTTTCGAGACGTTTCGATATTGACTTTCACAGTATGCCCGTCAGGCGTGTTTTTAAGCTTGATGTTCGCTTCGATGCAGAGGATACAGAGGGCGAAGAAAGTGAATTGTTACCGGAATATAAAAAACTACCCAGATTTGAATCGGCTGAATTAAGTGAGAATGAAAAGCTGGTACTATCCATGTTGCAGGATGATATGGATTTGATTGCTGAACCGTTTGGTTTTTTATGTAATAAGAGGATATCGAAAGAAGATGTGCTGAAGATTATAAAAGAGCTGGTTGATAGAGGTGTTATTCGTCGTATAGCTGCGGTTGTTGACCATCGCAAGCTCGGATTTGTGGCGAATGTTTTGTTTGCAGGACAAGTTTCCCAGGAGAGGGTCATTTCCGCAGGCCGGAAACTATCCCGTTACAAGATGGTGACACACTGTTACCAGAGGCAGACATTTGAGAATTGGCCGTATAATCTTTTTGCTATGTTGCACGCCAAGAGTATGGGCCAGATACAACGTGTGATAAATAAATTTGTCGAAGCTGAAAAAATAGATGCATTTGAATTGCTGCCTACTGAAACAGAATACAAAAAGCAGCCTGTTAGATATAGGTTTGATTAGCCCGGTCTATTAGGCGTCAGTTCAAAGAAAAAGGCTGTGAGTGGAAACCACTCACAGCCTTTCTTGCTCAAACCAAATATTCAACGATATGCTAATGCAGGCACTGTGCAATCCACTGATTCACAAGGATTGAAAGGTCCTGGTAATCAATCTTACTATCGCCGTTCAAGTCACGGCAGAGATCGCATTGCTGGCTAGGAATGGTCGGTGTGAAGAAATAATCTTCTGTTTCACCATAAGTGTATCCAGTCTGCGGACCGGAACCACCATTACCCAGCTTGCCTGGGCTTGAACCACCTTTCCAGGGCTGCTCTGAGAGAGTAATTCTCATCCATATCTTGGTCTGCCCGCTCTGGGGGTGCCAGCACAGGAACGCTGGTGTGGTGATGGTATTGAGACCGGCAGGCAGATTGAACAGAAGCTGATTTTTAACTGCCCATTCCGATACAATCCCCTTGGCGCAATTGAGAGTCTGATCAGTGGAGGTGTCGTCATCCCAATCACCATCACGGTTCCAGTCGAACCAGACGTTGACCCAAAGGTCGGTGCCCGGAGTGACAACCGTGACTTTGTAATCGAAAGTGGCCCAGTCACAGTTGGGCAGACTAATCGGGATGGTAGTAACTCCGTCATCATATCCGTCTTTGTTTGCTGTGTCGGATGGTGGGTCTATATTAGTGACACCATCCTGGTCTGTGCCGATGTCGGCTTCAGTCTCGAGGCTGACACCTTTGCCAAGATAAGCTGCTTCCAGAGGACGACGGTGGAATGGTCCATAAGGCCCGGTACCACCATCATTAAAGACGGTTGGGAAGTGAGCTTGAACGGTGCTTGTTCCCGAGGAGTACGCGGTCATATTCCTGCCATAATTGTTGCTGCTATCCGGTGCATCACCGAAATCCAATATCGCGGTAGAAGGAGCTTGGCCTGTGCAGGTTATATTCAATACGCCCACGCCTTTTGCCTGCTGATAACCACCGACCTCAATGAGGTATTGATTGCCGGCGGTGACACTGAATGAGAGCTGTGATTGATTGCCACAGGAATCATCGTTGCATCCTAACGATCTAGCGCTTGTCGGATTGCACTGACAACCGCTATAAGCAGCCAATTTTGTGTCGAAACTGCTGCCGCAGAGACTTACAGTGGCGCTACCGGTGCATGAAGCAGTATAGCAGTACCAGATATTGGGACTTGTCATGCAAAGGCCTGGACCATCAAAGGTAGCATTTGTAGTATCGAAAGACAAATTCGTTACATCGCCGATCGGTTTTGCGTTACTGCAGTTATCATTTGTCTGTGGCGGTGGGCCTTGTCCCAGGCAACTAATGCTCAATACACCCTGACCGACTAACGCCTGATAACCACCGACCTCAATAAGGTATTGATTGCCGGCGGTAACGCTGAATGAGAGCTGTGATTGAGAGCCGCAGGAATCATCATTGCACCCGATCTTTCGAGCCTGTGTTGGGTTGCACTGACAGCCATTGTAAACAGCTAGTTGTGTGTCGAAGCTGCTGCCGCACAGGCTGACGGTTGCAGTACCGGTGCACGAGGCAGTATAGCAGTACCATATATTAGGGCTGGTCATGCAAAGACCTGGACCATCAAATGTTGCCAACGTGGTATTGAAAGACATATCTGTTACATCGCCGACCGGTTTTGCGTTACTACAGTTATCGTTGACCGGATGCTGATCGCCCGGCGTTCCTTGGCAGTTGATACTCAGTACACCCTCACCGTACCAATTGTCGTATCCTCCGACCTCAATCAGATAATTATGGCCCGCGGTTACGTTAATGGTGACCTGGCCGTCGTAGCCACAGTAATCGTCATTGCAGTCGATTAAGTTACTGCTCGATGGTGGGCAATTAGAACCATTGTACACGGCGACCATCGAATCATAGCTACCGCCGCATAGGCTGATGGTTGCTTGACCTGTACACGAGGCATTATATAAATACCAGATATTGGGGCTGGTTATGCAATCTCCTGAGCCGTCGAAAGTTGCACACCTGGTATCAAACGGCAAGTGTGATACGTCACCAATCGATTGTGCGTGAGAGCAGTCATCGTTAGCCGGCGGACAGGTTGCCGATTCACAAGTGATAGTAAGCACACCCTGACCTGCTCTGTCACTGTATCCGCCAACTTCTATCAGGTACTGATTGCCTGCCACACCGCCAAAGCTAACCTGTGAGTGAACATCACAGAAGTCATCATTTTTTCTGATCAGGTCGCCGGCTGACAGGGAGCAATTGCTTCCCCGATAAACGGCAAGCCTGGTATCGTAATGGCTGCCACAAAGACTTACGGTGACGATACCATTGCACGTGGCAGTATAGACATACCAGATGTTCGGCCCAGTCATGCCTCCAAGTCCTGGACCATCAAAGGTAGCATTTGTGGTATCGAACGCCAGATCCGTTACGTCGCCGACTGGTGTTGCATTAGAGCAGTTGTCGTTAGCGGTGCAGCAGGCGGGATCAACGCCCACCGTAACTTGCGTACTGCTGAAAAGCAATACCAGCAAACAAAACAATAGCACTTTAGTTTTACATTTTTTCATAAATGAATCCTCCCAAAAAAGGTTCGAAGTTTAGAAACGTTTTTCACATCCTGCTTTTGAAGAAAAGCAAAAGTCATTTCAACCGCTCCTCACAAATCTCTTTTTGATGAAGTTTTCCTATTTTACTATTTTGTAGTGTCATATACAAGAAAAATAATATAAGACAATTTTTTGTTCTTTGAAGAATAATCGGCAACTTTTTTACATCCATTCACATTGATAATAGATATTTTTAGCTTGAAAATGAAATTCCTTTATAATTATAGAGTCTGTTGAGAATGCACTTCTAACACAAATCGCTTTTTTCCAACGAAAAAAATCACTTTTTTTACCTGAATACAGTTTTACATTTATTATGCAAAAAAATTTGGCTTTATTTTTTATATGTTCTTTCTGGATTATAGGACTTTTTTGCGATGAATTCAAGCTCTTTATCACTGCTTTTTTTTAGCGTCCGATAAAAACACGATTGATAGCCTGTATGACACTGGCCGGCTTCAACACTTACTTTCAGTACGAGACAATCCTGGTCACAGTCAACCAGTATTTGCTCGACTTTTTGGACATGGCCGCTTTCCTCGCCTTTTTTCCATATTTTTTGACGGGATCTGCTATAATACGTGGCATAGCCGGTTTGGATTGTTAAATCGAGGGCCTGGCGATTCATGAAAGCCATCATCAGTATTTGACCGGTCTTTGTATCCTGAGCTATCGCGGCTATTAGGCCTTCATCATCGAATTTCGGGATGAATTCCAAACCTTCTTCAATTTGTTTATTTACCACCTTTAAGGTCTCCTGAGTATTATTGTTGTCTGCTTCTTGTAAATATGTTTTGTATCCATTATTATCAGCGAAAACAAGCTGTAATTTTTGGAAACCTGCTTTAATGCCGGGATTAAAATCTAAAAAAAGCAAAAATATCTCATATCTTCTCCGTTTTACCATAGCTGGGGCGGCTATATATCTTGCATTTAGAGGCGAGAATGTCAAACAGGTGATTGGAGTACTGTTGGGTATGAATCCATGGGTTTTTATAGCTGCGTTGGGCATTTATATCATCAGCCAGTTGGTTTTTGTAGCCAGATGGTATTTGATTTTAAGGTCGCAATCAATTGAGATTGGTTTTTGGCCGGCTGTCAGGCTACATTTTCTCGGACTATTTTATAATAATTGTCTGCCCGGTTCAGTAGGGGGGGATTTGCTGCGTGCATGGTACGTTACAAAGTACACTGATAAAAAGGTGGAAGCGGCTTTAACTGTATTTATTGACAGGATAGTTGGATTTACTGGTATATTCATTATGACTTTTTTCTGCTTCTTTTTTTTACCTGAAGATGGTGGAAATGAGCAGTTTAATACAAATCTCATCAGTTTCAATTTAATCCGGCATTTGATAAGGTACAGACGAGTTCTTGCAGGATTCGGATTGGCTTTTGTTGTTTTTATCGCAGTTTTGATGGCCAATGTTAAAAGCCGATCTTTGGCATATCAATATATGCAATCTGTCCGCAAGCGCGGTGCAGTGGTGCTGAGTAAGGTTCGTGATGCTATTAGAATATACTATCATAAAAAGTTGGTTCTTTTTAATGCATTACTGCTGACTTTTTGCTGCCAGGGTATATTTATTTTAGCTTTGCTAATGATTGGCTTCAGCCTTGGGATAAACGCACCTGTAAAGTATTACTTCATCTTTTTTCCAGTTTCATGGCTTCTGGGGCTGTTGCCAATAAGTGTGGGGGGTGCGGGCATAATGGAATGGTGGTTAAAAGTAATGTTTGTTCGCTTTTGTGCTGTATCAGGCGAACATGCGTTGGTTTTGGCATTATGCCAACGGCTTCTTTGGTTGCTTGGTTCACTGCCGGGAGTGGCGATACATCTGATGGGTGCTCATTTACCAAAGGACTTTTTTATTGACTATGATAAATCATTAAATTAAGCTATGTTGTTCTGAGTATAATGGCGTTTTCTATAGCCGTGCTCGGGGTGGCATAGGTTTATAGACCACCAATAATAACAAAAGGGTTTGATTTTTGATAATATGAGCGTTACGAAACGCTTAAAAAGTTATTTTTTGCGCGGTTTTGCGGTATTGCTGCCTACCGTTGTAACCATCTGGATATTTTTGTGGGTTTACAAATTCATCCAGGGTAATATTAGCGTATATATCAATCGGGGGTTGGTTCGGCTGATAATGCTCGTTCAAGGTGAAGGTGGTGCTAGTGAGGCAGATTTAAACGCCATATTCGTTGAAGGAGCAGCGGGTTCTGTCATAGGTTTTCTTATAGCCCTCGCTGTCGTTCTCATAGTGGGGGCGTTATTGGCCAGCATGGTTGGAAGGGCTGCCTGGCGAGTTTTTGAAAAATCAATAATGAAAACTCCGCTATTAAGGCGGGTTTATCCTTATATAAAACAAATTACTGATTTTGTGCTTACGCCAGAAGAGCAGGCGAGGCTGTTTTCTAAAGTAGTTGCGGTTGAGTACCCTCGAAAGGGAGTGTGGTCAATTGGTTTTGTTACCGGCTCTGGATTAAAAAGAATGGCCGATGATGTAGAAAAAGAAATCCTTACAATCCTTATCCCCACTTCTCCGACGCCGGTTAGCGGCTATGTAATAATGGTTCCAAAAGAACAAACTATAGCTTTGGATGTGACTATAGAGGAGGCCTTTAGGTTCATCATCAGCGCAGGAGTGGTAGCACCTGATAGGCAACGACTACATGCTGTTTTGCCGCTGTCTGACTTGAAAGACGAAGAAAGTTCAAATATATTTTTATGAAATAATTAAGGAGATTGACTTTGCTTTTTACAATTAGCGGTAAACATATAGATATAACAGAGGCTATCAGAGGCTACGCAGAGGAAAAAACATCCAAGCTTCCGCGATATTATGACGGCATAAATCAATTTGAGGTTATTATAGATCGTGAGCCGGCCGGCAGTATCAATGTTGAAATAATTGCACGGGGAGAACATAGTAACGTCTTTATTGGGACCGAAAGAGGTATAGATACCTATCGGTGTATTGATTTAGCTGTGCGTAAGCTCGAACGTCAGCTTAGAAGAAAAAAGGGCAAAGAGCGGGATAACAAAAAACACACCGGCGGCGCGGAAAAAAGTGCATTATAGTATAACGATAGCACAAGTGTCGTTTGCCCTTATGATGCTTGTGCACTATAAATGTTTTGGCAGATAAAATGAAATTTGGAGATTTTGTCTGTTTTGAAGCGGCGATTCCTGAGCTAAAGGCTAAAGACCGTGATGGTGCAATAGCCGAGCTTGTTACATCCCTCGATAAGACGGGCAATCTCAAAAGCGGCACTCGAGACAGTATTATTAAAGCTGTGATTAAAAGAGAAAACGAAGCAAGTACAGGTATGGGTAAAGGCGTTGCCATACCTCATGTGAAGCACTCCGGCGTTAAAGATGTGGTAGCTGTGATTGGGCGAAGCAGTACCGGCATCGATTTTTCCGCTCTGGACAAGCAGCCGGTTTATTCGGTGATACTTTTAATCAGCCCCGCGGATAATCCTGATAAACATCTGCAAGCAATGGAGAGTATCTTCAAACGCCTGCAGCAGGAGAAGTTCCGCAAGTTTCTCAGGCAGGCTCACAGCGTGGAGAAAATCGAAGATCTCTTCCGAGAGGTGGATGAGAATCCGGCTTTGTAAAATAATTAAGGATAAATGATAAATGATTAATCTTTAATCATTTATCATTGTATCGGGATGCGGGCGGAGTTGAATTAATTGAGGAAAGTTGTCTGTGAAACTATCGTTGAGATAAAAAATGCACAAGGCCTTCACATGCGCCCAGCTATGCAGTTTGTTGATACTGCAAACAAGTTTGGTTGTAACATCACCGTCAGCAATGGCAGAGACGTTGCGGATGGCAAGAGTATTATGCAAATGGCGACGCTTGCCGCGGCTTATGGCACTAAGCTACAGATAAAAGCTGAAGGTGCGGATGCCGAAGAGGCAGTTGGTGCTTTGCGAGAGCTTGTCGAGGACAAGCATTTTGATGAGCCGAAACCGGGCGAACAAACAACACAATAGAATTTGGTAAACAATCGCGATGGAGATAAAAAAAGGTATAGCGGTCTCGCCGGGTATTTCTATTGCCAAGTCACTGATTATTGATTCGGAAGATTATCGGATACCACGTCGTGAAATCAAGCCTTCACAGAGACTAACCGAGATACAGCGCGTTCGCAATGCCTTTGGGGACGCGATTGAAGAACTATCAAGACTTGAAGCCCAGCAGGACCATGTGGAAAGAGGCAAGATAAAAGACATTTTTGCCGTGCACCTTCGTTTTTTGCGAGATAGAAGTCTGCGCAAGAAGATTACCGACCTGATTCACTCGGATCTGGTCACTGCAGAATATGCAGTATCGACGGTTCTGCGGGAAATTGCTGCACACTTTTCCAATGTAAAAGATTCTTACATCAGTGAACGAGCAGCGGATATTTACGATATGGAAAGGCGATTACTAAGGCAGCTTCTTGGCCGAAAGCGTGAGGATATCGAGAGCTTAAAAGAAGAAGCAGCGGTTGTTGCACGGGAATTAAGTCCCACGCAGACCGCCGCTTTCAACAAAGAATTTGTAAAGGGTATTGCCACCGATGCCGGCGGACGAACCAGCCATACCGCTATTGTGGCAAGGTCTTTGGGCATCCCTGCTGTAGTTGCCCTCGAAGACCTTACTGAAATCGTCCAGGGTGGAGAGACCGTTATTATCGATGGTAATCGCGGCATCGTCGTTGTAAATCCGGATGATGAGACTCTGCAGCAATATGAAAGGTATGCACGCGAGTTTATAGAGCTCGAGCATAAGCTCGCTGCAGTAAAGCAAAAGCCTGCTGTAACCCGCGACGGAACTGTAATTGTGATATTAGGCAATATAGAATTCCCCGAAGAAGCTGCGCTGATTCTGCAAAAAGGAGGCGAAGGTATAGGTCTGTACCGGACCGAGTTTTTATATTTAAATAGGCCTACCGATCCTACAGAGCAGCAGCATTATGAGGCTTATGCCGAGACAATCCGTGTTTTTAAGCATCGGCCTGTTGTAATAAGGACGGTAGATCTGGGGGCGGATAAATTTACCCAGAGCAGGCGTTTTGCGCCGGAGCCGAATCCTTTTTTGGGGCTGAGGTCTATCCGATTTTGTCTTCAGAATCTGATGATGTTTAAGACGCAGCTGCGGGCCATTTTGCGGGCCTCGGTTCTCGGTGAGGTCAAGATAATGTTTCCGTTAATCACGAATCTGCAGGAAGTAATGCAGGCTAAAATGATTTTGCGTGATGTTATGGAAGACCTCGATGAAGATTCGATAGAGTATAATAGAAATATTAAGGTCGGCATTATGATTGAAACACCGTCGGCTGCTTTAACGGCATCCACGCTGTCCAAAAGCGCTGATTTTTTCAGTATCGGCACAAATGATCTTGTGCAATATACGCTCGCTGTTGACAGAGGCAATGAATTAGTGTCAACATTATATTCCGCAGCAGAGCCTGCCGTTCTTCGGCTTATCAGGAATGTTATTCAAGATGCTCACAAAGTGCGAATCGATGTTTCAGTCTGCGGAGAGGTGGCTTCGGAGCCGGAGTATATTATGCTTCTATTGGGGATGGGTATCAGAACAATTTCGCTGGCGCCGCCCATGATACCAGAGATAAAACAGATTATTCGCTCAGTGACAATTGAAGATTGCAACAACGTAGCACGGAAAGTCCTTGCTATGAACTCTGAAAGGCAGATTTCAAGCTATCTTCGCAATGCCGTCAGAAAGATATTACCGGAAGCGTTTTAATTAGTGGATAGTGAATCGTGATTCGTGGGTCGTTTAGCCGGTACCCCTGTGGTGCCGGTTCACGATGGACGACGGACGGCGGAGGACGGACGACAGAATACAGAATATATTCGATGTTGAGCCGGCACATCCTTCGACCCGGCTCAGGCCAGCCCCGAGCATGGCCGAGGGGACGGGCCTGTTGTGCCGGTTCACGTTGTACGCTATATCACGCAATACGAGCGACAAACGACGAATTAGTCTGGAGGATGGAAAAACGGCTGTTCCCGGATCTCGGCAAATGCCTCTTCCATCGACATATCGCTGAACACTTCGCACCACTTGCCAGTATGGCGCATGTACGCAAGATTGAAACGGCCGTTGGCCATGTATGCAAGTCGCGTAAAGCTGTCTTCAAAAAACGGCGATAGTGCCCTGGGACCTGGACAAGCGAATTTGGCGCGGAATAGCAGGCAATTCTTATGCCACTTTGTGTAAATATCAACGATGTAGTTGAACCTCGCGTTCTTGGGCGGCGGCTTGATGTATCGTGGCTTAAACAAAGTTTCGATGATTTCATTGGCTTTAGCCATAACCTGCTCCTTTACCGTATCCGGCACGTGTGAAGCAGGTCGGGGGCAGTAAACCCATTGTCGTTGTGTTCTTGCCATATTCACATTCTCCATTCATTACGGCCAGCCGCCGTTTTCTGTGCACTGTCCCCAGCCATTAACAAATGGCTGTGTCCCTATTATTCCAATCTGTTCGTCACAAATGATCATCAACTATCTCAGCATCTGAGGGTAGGCCCGAAGCATTCATGACGGCTTCGACCTCGTCACATGAGACACCGGCGAGGGTAGCATATACGTTAGCTAATCCATACACAGTCTGCAATGTGATCGTATTCGTGCCCTCGTTTTTTGCCTTGTGAAGTCGTATGAACAGCCGGGCGAGTTCGTACAGATCATTCTCAAACAGAAACTGAACGCCCTTTAGCGAACTCAGAGATATCCTGCCTTGGTACATATTGGACTTATGCATGCTGACTATTCTTTATATGGTTTCCGCATAACGAAAAACTCACCGGCGTCTGAGTACAACCGGTTTATCCTGCGTAGCCTTGTGCGAAGCAAGGATGGTTCAGCAATTTAGTTTTTAGTTTATAGTTCATAGTAGGTTGCGGATGGTTGCCTAATCAAGGGTGTTAATCCCGCTTATCAGCGATATTATGAGTGCTATTATCGAGAAAGGAAAGAAGAAAATCCGTCACTCGCCGATTGAGATTTCTGTCCTCTGTCTTCTGTCTTCCTTCGGTCTTCTGTCTCCTGGCTATTTACGCTTGCCTATCAGTTGGGCAATTTTAGGTTCCATAGACTCGGCCCAAATCTTGTATCCGGCCTTATTGGGATGCAGGTAGTCCGGCATGATGTCCTTTGACAATAACCCGTCGTCTGTCAAAAAGCTGTTATTGATATCAAGGTAATAAATCATTCTGCCGTCAGCAATCTTTGAAACCAATAGGCTGGCTTCTGTATTCTTCTGACGCTGAGCCGAGGGCTTGGGGTCGCGTGGGAATACCGCAAGCAAAAGTATTTTAGTCTTGGGAAGCCTGGTACGCAGCCGCTGGCAGATGGCGATGATTCCGTCGGAGATCTCTTCGGCTGTGTTGTCATTGCCGTTTGAATTGTTTGTTCCAATCATGAGCACCGCAAGCCTCGGACAGATGCCTTCCAGGTTCGAATGATCCAGCCGCCACAACACATGCTGTGTACGGTCTCCGCCAAAACCCATATTGACAGCGTTGCGCTTTGCATAATAGGCATCCCAGATTTCCTTACCTGTGTTTTCCCAGCCATGGGTGATCGAATCACCGATAAAGAGCATATCGACATTTCCCTTTTTCAGCCGCTCATTAACAGCCTCGTGGCGTGGGAGCCACCATTTGACGGTCCATTCGGCGGTCTGCTGCACGGGTGTGACGGCGGAGTGATTTTTGCCTTCGATAGATTTTAAAGCAAGCTCCTGCTGACCGGCACAGCTTATGAGCATAGCGCCCGTTAGCAGCAAAACGACAATGGCTGTTATCTTTTTTAGCATCTATTATCTCCTTTTTTCTTTAAGTATTGCGTATCCTTCGACCTTGCTCAGGATATGATATTCTGTTATCCTGAAACCCACGGCCTGATGACCAGATTATCAATTCGCTATCTGGCCATGCATTGCCTGTTTGAAAAACTCGCCGCATCCTGTAAGCTCATAAGTATCCCACGATTCCAGCATGCTCGGATACCACTGGGGATCGTACACCCATGCAATCCAGCCGATACCCTTGCCTTCAAGATACTTTATAATGGCTTTTGGATAGTCTTCGTCTTCTACCTTTTGTCCCTTGCGCAGCATTAAGCCAAACTCGGTGGCGATAACCGGGTAGCGCTCCGCAGCGAATCCAAAATCCTCCTCCCACTTGGGCACCCAGGGTTTTGGTCGTTTATTCTGATAAGGATGAGTCACGTATCCAATTCCTTCTGCTTCGATAGGTTCAATGTGAAGCCCAGTCAAGTCATAAGCCCAGTCAAGACCGGCTACCAGTGGAATCGTTTCTTTATCGTACGCTCGTATAAGACTGATTATATCCTCATTGATTTTTTTCCATTCACTCCAGGACATCCTGCCGAGCTGTCCCCTAAAGAGTGTCGGTTCATTGAACAATTCGTAAAACGCAACTGTGTTGTTTCCTGCAAAATGTCTGGCAATGGTTCGCCAGAATTCGTAAGTCTCCCGTTGGGTCGTCTCGTACATTGGGTCCTGGAAAAGCTCCATCTTCAAATTACCAATGGTATGCCAATCAATGATAATATACATTTCAAGCTCCGTGCACCATTGGACCGCCTGGTCGAGCAGCTCAAGGTATTTTGCCGAAGTTCGCTCTCGCCATGCAATAGGATGAACCGGAATACGGACAATTTGTGCGCCTGTTTCCTTTACTTTCTCAAAATGATTCTTATTCCAATGTCCCTGGTTTTCTATCTTATCGGGGTCGGAAATCGATAATCCTCGGAATAAAATTGTTTTACCCTGTGTGTCAACAAATTTATTTCCTTTGACCTGTATGAGAGGAAGTTTCTTTGCCAGAGGATTGTTCTGAGGTCTTCGCCCATATCCTTCGTTCCACCATTTATGATATTCTTTTTCCTGTGCTGCTTGTTGGGCATTAATGTTTTGCAGGCAGAATAATGCCATGAAGATAATTGTTATGAGTCGGATTACATTTTTCATAATTTTTCTCCAATATTATTGTGTAAGCTGCTTCTCCGCGGGCTGTAATGGCGGCAGGCTGCACGCGGCACGGAAGGGGATTATCGCCTCGATGTAAGCAGGATCTCCCAGGCTGAGCATGCGTGGATTATTGACCAGGGTTTGCAGCACTTCCTGCTTTGTCATCCGAACCATCTCGGCCCAAATCACATACAATGTCCACTTCGGCTGCTTCTCTAAAATCTCCGGCGATGGCGGATTTCCCACCTCAGCGAGGGCTATCGGTTTGCCCTGCGCCAGCTTGAGCAGGTCGTCGTAGTAGGACTGCTTAAAGTCGCTCCCATAAACATCCAATGAGACAATGTCGAGGTATTTACTGCCGGGGAAGTAGTCAGCGAATTGCCTCTCCGGAGTGCTGGGCCTATCGATGCTCCAGACCCAGATTAGATTGTTGAGCTTGTGATGGTTCACGTACCGGTCGAATAGCTGGCGGTAGAGTGCCTTGGTGCCGCGGTCTCCTCGCCGGCCACCCCACCAGAACCAGTTGCCGTTCATCTCGTGGTACGGCCGCCACAATATGGGGACATTCGCATCCTGGAGCTGCTTTAAGTAGCCCGCAATAGTATCGACCTGCGCACACCAGCGTTTATAAAGCTCCGTACCAGGGGTGAGCACATCGTTGAATTGTTCGTCCGTGAGCTGGCCCTGCACACTGGCGAGCTTGTCCGGCGCAGGCACGCCCTTCTTCGGCTGGAAGGTGACCGGCTCATCAGCCGTTGGCGGTACTGCGTGCCAGCAAATAGTAATAATTGAGCCTAACTTGTGCTGCCGCTTGACCTCTTCGACAATGTCCGGCCTGGCGGTCACCGCATCCTTGTCCCCGGGCGCGGCAAAACCCCAGTCCTGGCTGTAAACAGCCGGAGTCTTGCCGGAATGCTTGGCTGCCTGCTGGGTGGAAGCGTCCTTGGTATTCGGATAGTTATGCTGGCCGGTCATTGTGTGCTTTCCTGAAATGCTGTACAGCAATTGCAGCAGCGCCTTGGCCTGCGGCGACGCATTAGGAGTCACCGGCTCAATGGCGTCATCGGAGCCAAATAACGATGAAGCACCAATACAAAATAGTCCTGTTAACAGCCACAAAGTGATTTGCCTGAAGTTCATGGTTTGAGCCTCCTTTCTTGATGAATAATTTGCTCTCTGTGTTCTTTATAACCACGGCTTTTTTCTATTTCTCTGTCCAATCCAGCTCTCGTGCTTCGCAGCGAAGTAGTACGAGCCAACTCACCATTTTGTTTTTTTTTATTATGTATATCACCGTTTTCTTTGCATTGTCACCAGCCGTTAACTCGTGCTACGTAGCGAGCTTCCAGCCTTCGCAGCCGCTTCGGCGGAGTAGGCACTTCGCAGAGTAGCATAGTTGGCTGTCCCTATTATTCGCAGTAACGCTTGAAGTCCGCGTATGCCTTACAGTGCAGACGGAGATTGCTCCTGTATGTGAGATTGCCCACCAAGGTTATCAGCGGTTTGCGGTGTTGCCACAAGCTGCCCCAGACCCTGCGGGCAATGTGCGATATCGAATAGAAGTCCCGGTCGCAGGAGGTCATTTCTTCGATGATGCCGTCCAGAGACAAATGCTTATACCGGGCTACCGGGAAGGTTAGTGTGTAATATTTCCAGTCTTCCGGGAACGTATCGAGGCCGATGCGGCCCTGCGATGTCATCTGTTTCCACAGGCGCGTGCCGGGCAAGGGAGTTAAAAACAGCACGTTGAGATTGTCCACGCCGTACTGACTGGCCGCCTCGGCGATAC
>CAZIED010000027.1:0-14824 GCA_964538525.1 uncultured Pirellulales bacterium
GACCGGATGTCATTTCGACCGGAGCCCCCGTGTCTTCTGTCGAAGACAGAAACGGAGGCGAAGTGGAGAAATCTACTAATATAGCAGATTTTCCTTCGGAGCTCTGCGCTTCGCTCCGCGTCTCGACTCACCTTCCATTCTCTGTAGCAAGACTACTGCGAAGGATGAATCGGTTCGCTTGAAATGACAAGATACATTGTTTTTTATAGAGCATATTTAAAAAAATCGAGTATCCAGCATCCAGAATCGAGCATCAAGATTTTATGATAACTTAACTATCGGCTGCACCACTGTCAACTGTTGCGCGCTAAAAACATTACATGAACAAATTTTGGATTTCTATATTCGTAATGTTTCCTTATAATATGGCGGTCGTATTGTTACAAATAACTTTAGGAAACAAGATATGAGAAGATACAATTCATTCATTATTTTACTTTTCGTCCTCGTTGCAAACATCTTGCTTACCGGCTGCGTGGAACGCAGACTGACTATTAATACAAAGCCGGAAGGAGCAATCGTCGTGCTGAATGACGAGGAGATTGGCATTTCGCCGGTTACGACTTCGTTTGAATGGTACGGCGATTATAATATCAGAATAAGCAAGGAAGGCTACCAGACTTTGAGCACCCACCGTGAGCTAAAATCGCCGTGGTACGATTACTTTCCGTTCGATTTCTTCGCAATGCTGAATCACAACAGGACTGTCGATTCTTATGAATGGACATTCGAACTCACTCTGCAAAAACAACCAACATCAGAAGAACTAATTAAAAAGGCAGAGGAATTGAAAAATCAACTGTAACCACTGATTTCACGGATTTGGCGGATTACACGGTTGAAAAAGGGCTCTAGATGTTGCTTTTGGGCTTTTTAAAGGATATAATAAAATCAAAAGATTAAGGTTATCCGTTAGAAATCGAGGTTTAATCGTGAAATTAAAAACAATCATACATAAAGCGGAGGAAGGGTTTGCAATACCGAGCATTAATAGGCCCAGTTAATTAAGGGGATCAAACATGAAAGAGAATGGACTGTGGACCGTAGAGTTTACTTCTACATTAAACCTTTTTGGAACAGGCATAGTCGTGCTGAACAACAAACAATTGTTGGGCGGAGATATTGGATATTACTATTCGGGTACTTACTCCATCTCCGACAAAACAATCAAGGCAAAAATCGACGTAACACGTTTCGATGAAAACGCAACTTCGGTCTTCGGAGATATCGACCAATTCTCCATAACACTCACCGCTAATCTATCAAATAGTGAGTTCAGCGGAATAGCTTCACTTGTGGATAGACCAGACCTTAAACTCCAAGTCAGAGGCAAGAAGAAAGTGGACATTTAGAGAGCAATGGACAATAATGACTTAAAAAATCGGTATCAGTCCCACATTAAGTTGCTTGAAAAACTTCATGTCACTGCTAAATATCACCTCAGTAGAGAAATAAGCAGGAAGAATATCAAAATCCATTCGCTGGAGCACCGAATCAAAACTTTTGATTCCTTCCTCGACAAAATGAAAAGACAAAAAACTAAAGAGCCATTCAGAGAAATACAAGATTTACTGGGTTTGCGCATCGTTTGTTTGTTTCGCTCAGATCTTCACTCCATCTGTACCATAATTAGAGATATATTCAATGTCATTGAGGAAGACAACAAAATAGACAGCATTGCGGCAAGTATTTTTGGGTATATGGGCATACATTTTATAGTTAAATTAAAAAATATTTCTCGTAAAGACCAGAAGTCAATTGGTGATCTACCGTTTGAGGTTCAGATAAGAACAATTGGTCAACACACATGGGCCTCAATATCAGAATACTTGTATTACAAACAAGAAGCAAATGTTCCCCCCCATCTAAGACGTGATTTCCACGCATTAAGCGGCCTTTTCCATGTTGCGGACGCTCAATTTGAGATTTTGAGAAAGCAGCAATTGGAATCCTTATTACAGAGACAAAGCCAAGCATAGGGTGGAAAGGTGCTTATGGCTGTTCTAAAGTTAGACAAACACGATGAGGACAAAGAAATCGAGTTTGAATTAGATTATCTTACCTCTCTAACAACCCAGCAGCGGTTCGAAATGATGTTCAGAAAAACAAAAGAAATGTTAAGCCTGCGTAAAAAAAGAAATGAACACAGAAAAACTACTGAAATTATTAAAAGAAAACCGGGTTAAATTTGTCATAATCGGTGCCACCGCTTTTCCGGTTCACGGCTATTCACGCTCAACATTGGATATCGACATCTTTATAAAAGCTGATGAACAAAACGCCCGCAAAACACTTAAGTCGCTAAGAGAATTCGGATACGATGTTACCGATATAACAATAAACGACCTTCTAACAAAAAAGCTATTGATTCGTCAGTACATTGTCGAATCCGACATCCATCCTGTTGTCAAAGGAGTAACGTTTGACGACGTTTGGAAGAATAAAGTTAAGGCACGGTTTGGAAAAACCTTCGTTTGGTTCGCTTCACTCGACGACCTGATAAAAATGAAAAAATCTGCTGGTAGGCCTAAAGATAAAGAGGACCTAAAATATCTGCTGAGATTAAAAAAGAACGCTAAAAAAGCTAATAATATGTAAAACGCTATACATATCTGCGAAAAAAACACAAAATTACACGAGATTCTCGCGATACCAGTCTATTGCCATTCTAAGTCCCTCTTTGAATCCCACTATGGGTTTAAAACCAATTAGTTCTTTTGCGAGAGTAATATCAGCCAGGGAATGTTTTACATCGCCGGGGCGGGCGGGAGCGTAAATCGGCTTTATGTCCTTGCCGAGGATTTCATTTATCATGTCTATAATTTCATTAACGGTCACAGATTCGCCGCAAGCGATATTTATAACCTCGCCTTTTGTTTGTTTGGCTCGCGCAGCAAGTAAATTAGCTTCGACGACATTATCCACGTAAGTAAAATCCCGGCTCTGCTCGCCGTCGCCGTAAATGGTCGGTGGCTGGTCTTTTAATATAGCTGTCACAAATGCAGGAATTGCGGCGGCATATTGGCTGGTGGGGTCCTGATATGGGCCGAAGACATTAAAATACCGCAACGAAATCGTCTCAAGACCAAAAACATTAAAAAACACCGAGCAATAATACTCACCCACAAGTTTCCCGACCGCATAAGGTGAAAGCGGCTGCGGAGCCATAGTTTCTACCTTCGGCCAGGGCGAAGCCCTGGACTGGATCAAGCCCGCCTTCGGCGGGGTCGGCGTATCGCCATAAGCAGCAGAGCTTGACGCATAAACGAAACGTTTTATGCCTGCATCGCGGGCTGCTAAAAGAAGCGTGAAAGTTGCATCAATACAGTGCTTATGCGTCGCGGCGGGGTCATCAACACTACGCGGCACCGACGGCAAAGCCCCATGGTGCAATACAACATCAATATCTTTCATAACTGAGCGAGCGACGGATGCGCTACCCATATCAGCTTTGATGAACTCAATTTTGTCTATAATATCTGCAAGGTTACTTTTTTTGCCGGTAAGCAGATTATCAACAACTCTAACAAAGCAGCCTTCCTCAACAAGCCTTCTACAGATATTTGAGCCTATAAACCCGGCTCCGCCGGTCACTAAAAATTTATCCATCAAAACGTCTCCAGCAAAAACTGAATATATAAAAACATGTGCATTTTACGTTCTTCTTAGCAAAATAGGAAATAGTTTTCTATCCGCGAAAAAAACTTATGATTTCTAAGCTGAGTTAGCTCCGGCAAGTTTTAGTTTCTTCTGGTATTTGCGATAAGACTTGAATTGCTCGTGGAAATAACCGCCCCGCATTGCCTTAACAGCAAAGAGTACGCAGCCAATAACGTTAGCATTTATTGCTCGAAGCTCATAAACAGCTCTCGCAGCGGCACCTCTGCTTGTAGCAGCGGCATTAAGCACCAAAATGGTGGCATCCACAACCTTCGCCAGCACCTTGGCGTCACTAACCAGCAACAGAGGAGGACTATCAATTATAATATAATCATAGATTTTGCGTTGCTCACTGACCAGCTCCCGCATCCGCGGACCGGCAAGCAGATCCGCAGGATTGGACGGCATTGCCCCCGAATCGATTACGTCCAGCGCCTCGATGCCGCTCGGCCTTATAACCTCATAACCACATCGGCCCATCAATAAATTGCTCAGTCCGAGATTAGATGGCTTTTCTTCCGTGTCACTACCCGGCGCGTATGGGAAAATCTTACGCAGGCTCGGCCTTCTGAAATTGGCGTCGATCAGCAGCACCTTCGCATTCTTGGCAACCAAAGCCAGCGCCATATTAGTTGCCACAGAGGTTTTTCCATCCCCTGCATCACCGCTGGTAATAAGCACCGTCTTCCAGGAATTTGCAGCACCTGACAGCTCAAAGTTAGTGCGAAGCTGCCTGTAACATTCACTTATAAGAGAAGAGGGCGCCTGATGGACAGTCAAAGCAAGGTCCACATCCCGGCCTAATTCATCTTCAGCCTCATCAGGAATCATTCCCAAAAGCGGAATATTGAGGAATCTGGCCACGTCTCTCGGTGTACGCACTAAATCATTAGCCAATTCAGCAAGAAAAGCCAAACCTATCCCCAGAAGCAAACCCATCATAGTACCGCTTGGAAACCAAAGCCACCACTGCCGAGATGTCACCATTTCCAGCGGCGGTGGAGCCAACCCAAGCAGCTGAACCTTGGTCGTTTCCGGATCATTGAGAATTAATCTCCACTTTTCTATCTGCTGTTTAATCTCATCAAGCGACTTCAATCGTTCATCTCTAATCGCCAGGCGTTGCTCGTACTGCACACGAGCCAAATCAAGGTCTTTCTTTTTGGCAGCCGCCTCTTCTCGCAGATTTTGCAATTCTGCCAGCCTTCGTTGCAGCACGATTAGTTTGTCCTGTGCATTTGCCAGTCCAGCCTGTCGAGTCTGCTCTGCTATTACGGATTGCCTGTTTTGTCTCTTTTCTTTTATTTCATCTATAAGCTGGCGAGTTTGCCGCATTTCTCTGTGATTTTCACCGAATTTTGTAAGCTTGCCGGCAAGGTGGGCCTCCTGGAAGGCAAGCTGCTCTGCAAGCATAACCATAACAGGATCGTTCTCTACGGCTTGCTCAATCTGCACACTAACAGGACCTTCCGCCAGTTTCTTGAGATTTTCCAAGTCGGCTTCGGTTTGCTTTATTGTAAGCAGAAGCTCACTTTCCTGAAGCTCCAGGTCATCAAGTTTTACCTCAAATGTATGGCGCCAGTAACGTCCTGCAGGCTGTTCCAGGTCGGTTATACCTGACACCTTTCTCACATCATCCAGAGCCGCTTCAGCCGCGGTCAGCTCCGATTGCACTCTATCCCGACGCTCTTCATACTGCCTGAGCTTTTCACTTATGTCGGCTTTTTTTGAACCTCCCTGCGAAGAGACAAATAGCTGTGCCATCTCGTTCACCAATAACGCCGCCTCTTCAGGAACTTCGCAAGTCATCGAAATCTCAACAAACTCGGCATCTTTGTGCGCATAAGCGCCGAGATATTCCTTCAAATATTTGAAGGCTTTACGATCATCTTTACCTCTAAGCTGAAACCACTTTGTCGCTCTAACCTTGTCATTCCTGAGCAAATCCTGTAAAGTCTTTTGCTGCCTTATGAGATTTGCCATTGATAGACGATGTTGATAATGAATATCCTTATTTACCTGAGTTGCCACGATGTTCATAGGGTCTGTCTCAACGGGCGGCAAAACCTGGATATATGTCTCTGCGGTGTATTTTGGGAGGTATTTCTGCAAAAGCTTCCAGATTCCGCCACCAGCACCCAGACCCAACAACGTCATAATAACTATCAGCAAAACGTGCCGACATAATATCCCAAGAACATCCTTAGGCGTCAGCACGGTAGCCACCGGTGCTATTTTATTTCCAGCCGTTGGCTTTCTTTCCGACATCATAATCTCCTATAACTAATTACCAATCCCTGAAAGACGTTCAATCGCAGACTGTATGCGTTGCTTTGCAGCACCTGGCAACTTATCTCCTCCAGCTTGTAGTGCCTGTCGATAAGCAACAAGAGCATGCTCTTTTTCTCCAAGTTTTTCTTTCACCATACCTAAATGTTCCAGAATCTGCGGTGTCGCGTTGATAACACTTTGCCGACATTGCTGCACAGCGGCAGTTAACAATTCAGCGGCTTTTAAATCCTGACCGTTTTTATAAAGCACATAAGCATAAGTATCCATAAAGCTGGGATTATCCTTCTTCTGCTCAAATGCTTTCCTGGCATACTCAAGAGCTTCTGTAAGCCTTTGATTGCTCTCGGCCAGCATATATGCCAAATTATTCAAAACATTGGTATTATTCGGCATTTTAGCCAGCAGACTTTCATAATCAGCTATAGCCTCTTTAAGATAATTATTATCGGAAGTTTTTTCATAGGCCTGAGTTAAAAGTTCTGCTTTTCTCATCAGATACTCTTGTCTCCGTGGGCTATCTGCGTCCGTTAGCTTGATACATTTGTCAATATATTCTTTGGCTTTAGTGTAATTGTCTTGAATTCTTGCCAAATCGAACATAGTGAAATTAGCAGACAATGAGTCAGGATTGGTTATAAGTCTTTGTTCGCAATACTTTGAGACCTCCTCCGTTCCCAAAGATGAGCACATCCTGAATAAAATCTCCGTGGCAAGAGCCTCGTTCGTCGCTGCTTTATCAACCGCCCTTCGACAATATTCGATGGCAGCTGTCTTATCACCGAGTTTTAACTTCGCCTCGCCCATCCAATATAAAGCTAACGGAGCAAAAGCGGTATCCTCATGCTTTTTAGCCTCTTGAAAGACAACATCCAGCTTCTGGGGACGCCAAACGCTATTCGCCGTATTTTGCTGCCCCGCCGCTAAAACCAACGCCTGCAAATATCCGTCAAACGCTGCTGCGTATTGTGCATCCTGCATCGCCTTATCAGAATTCTGCCCGTGATACTCCTCGGATTTAAGCTGATATGCCTTTTTATATAATTGCTCCGCCCTGTCAAATTCACCGCAAGCAATAGCAAAGGCCGCCGCCCGGTTATACCAGGGGACATCTGCAGGAAACTTCGCCAGAGTATCGTCGTAGAATTTCTTTAGCGCATCCTTTCTGCCAAGTATCAAATAAACCTGTTCGAGCAATTCTCTGGCTTGCATAGGAGCACCCTGATTATCAATCGCATTTTTAAGCTCGGTTATAGCATCATCTGCCCGGTCTGCCTGCAAATAAGCCTTTGCAAGCGAAATCCTTAGAGTCGGCGTATCCAACAATGACCTGCTCCTTTGGAAATCAAGGATCGCCTGATTATAATTTGCCATCAGAAAGTTTATCTGCCCCTTTAATCGCCAGGCTCCGGCATCATCCTGATTGGTTTCAAGACTCCGATTGGTCAGCTCCAGTGCTTTTTCTAACTGGCCCTGCCTCATTGCCAGCCATCCTTCCAATAAAAGTATCCTTGTCTCATTCGGATACTTTTCTTTAAAGCTTTGTAATTTGTGCTTTGCCTCCTCAATAAAACCGACCGAAAGAAAAGCCCTTATTTGTTCAAGACGATATTCCACGTTGTCCTCAAGGGATAGGAGCTCTTCTGAATATTTACTTATCGCTCGTGTATCAGCAGTTTCTTCAGCAACAAGTAATAAGCCTTTAAGCACGTCGGCATCCTTCGGCTGACGCTGATATAGCTGGTCCAATATTTTCTTGGCATCTTCAAACTGGCCGAGCTGAAAATAATGACGCCAAAGCAAAGACTGGTCTTTCGATTCCATTAGTAATTGTTGGGCTTTTTCTTGCTGTCCTCTGGCACGATAGTATTCTGCATAACACTCAAGCATCGCTTTGTCGTGCGGGTCTATTTTTTTGGCCTGTTCGAGAGATGACGCGGCAATTTCAAACAGCACACCCTTCTTGGCCGCATCTGTCTCATTAAGAGCCATTCTTATTGCCAATTTGCCGAGCAATACGGCATTGAGCAAAGATGGAGCATTTTCCTGCAGAGACTGGCGAATCGCCAATGCTTTTGAAGGGTCGGTTGAGCTTATATACTCTGCATAATCACTCAGTAACGACAAATCTCCGGGATTTAATCTTATAGCCCTTTCCAAGGCGCGTCTGGTCTCAATTTTCTGCTCAGACAAGGCATTGTCACCGAGCTTTTGGTCACGAAGTAGTAGTGCACCTGCCATTCTTGCAGCAATCGCTCCATCGAGCGGATTTAAAGAGGCTGCTTTACGGATGTCTTCAATAGACACATTATCATTTCCAAGAAGAGCGTTGATATTGCTTCTTAACACAAAGGCGCGTGAAAGAAGAGGTTTTTGTTTTAAGCACTCATCAGCTTCTGCCAAAGCACTTTTAAAATCGTTCTTTGCTATATTCAAACGTGCAGCAAAAAGCCGGCCCTGACAATCATCAAGATTTTCACTTCGCGCATCTTCTACAATCTTCTCTGCAAGTTTCCAATCTTTAGTCTCATTGGCTATATTAAAAAGGAAACTGGCAGCAAGGCGTCGTGGACCAGCTTCTTCTGAAAGATTAAAAGCAGGACGGATAGTTTGCTCCGCTTGTGGAGGTGGCATTTCCAGCGCCTTTTTTAGCTCTTCAACCGCTTTGTCTGTTTCATTATTATTGCGATAATATATACCGAGCTTGACCGCTCGACTAAGGGGGTCGGTAAGACTCAGTATGACTTGCTTCTCTATCTCGCGGCGTCTCTGTGGTGAAACGTTCTTGGGGTCGGATTCGCAGAGCAACTGTTTATACAATAAAACCGATGTATTGTTCGGGAAATATTTCAAAAATAGACTCACCAGGTCTTTTGCTTTATCTATCTGGCCTTGTGCTATATAGCTTTTGCATATTGAAATGACGGAATCCTCATCAACCCAGTTAGGCTCCGTCGCCAGCATCCTGTTTATTAATTCAGCCCTAAATTGTCTGTGGTTGTTCAGCTCAACTGTCATTAACTTAACCGATGGATCCAACGAAACTTCCTCGTTTTCTTCCATCTGGGCCGGTTTTGAAACAAGGCCTGGCTCCTTTGCAGCTCGTTTTTGTACTATAGCAGCTCTAATTTGACTGATTTTCTCTTCAACCAGCACCAAATTGAGTTTAATTATGTCAGGATCATTTTTATCGAGCCTGGCTAATGCCTCCTCGGCTTCGGAAATCCGATTTGTACCGATAAGAGCTTTGATACGAAGTGTTTGGCTTCGTTTGTTTGGCCCATATTTTTGTTCAAAGGCATCTATATTATACGGATAAACAGAAGACAAAACAGGCGACCACATATCAAGCCTGCCCAGAACTTCAAGGTAATCCAGGATAGCTTCGGGTTTTACCATCTCGATCCCGGCATCGATGGCACCGATCAGGAATTCAGCGACTGCACCAACCTCGTAAGTTCTCTGATAAATCTTCGATAGAGTATATGCAAGCTGGGCGTCTCTCTGCTCTGGAGGATTGGACGCCTTGATTTGCTCGTAAGCTGCATATAATTTATTTGCCGCAAGCTCGGTATTGCCCTTTGCAAGCTCAAGCATTCCCTGCCATTTAACAACCTGTGGCTCTTCGCTGCTTCCAAAAATCTGCTCAATCTCATGTACCATTTTCTCGGCTTCCTTTACCCAGCCCTCAATTTGTGATTTAGTCGTCCCCTCAGCAGGCTCAAGCACCTGCTCGACATAGCAATTTGCAAGAAAAGAGCACAGCAAGAATCTGTTCATTTTGTTTAATGCACTTCGCGGCCCAAGCGTATCTCTGACATCTGCAAAGACAAGCGCATTTTTAGCTATCTCTTCGGCTTTCTGGATTTCTGTTTTTTGTCCGTAGATAGAATATCTGCGATAGCAAAGTTCTGCGGCTATCAAGGCATACGTTACATTTTCCTTGTCCAGCTCAATAGCCTTGCCGGCAGCCTCGGCAGCCTTATCAAGATTTTCGCGGCTCAGATTCCGATCCGAATAGATTGAAGAGACCGAATAGAATTTCGATATTGCCGCGAACGCCTCCGCACAGGAAGGAAATCTGCTCATGAGCGATAAATAATCAGCCTCAAGCGATTTAAGCTGCTGTTTTACGAGCTTAGGCTCGCCTTCGCGAGCAAGGGTAAACCTGTACGTTAGAAGATTAATGTGTGCCCTGGGATCCCTATCAGCCACCTTAATCGCCTGCTGCAAAAGCTCGCCGGCTTTACCTGCCGCTTTACCTTTCTCTTCGAGGCTGCCTCTTGCGGCAAGTATCTTACCTTTTTCAATCGCCGACTGCGCCAAATACCAATAGGCGTTAACATTATTGGGGTCAAGCCTTAAAACCATCTCCAAATCACCCACCGCTTGAGCGAGCAATTCATCGGGGACAGTTACTGCTCCCATCTGCGCCAATTCAAAAGCGGCTCTACCTTTGAGCAGATATAAATAAGGACCTATTTGCCGGCTTGCGGTTTGCTGGAGCTGTTTTTCTTCTATGCCGAATGATGGCTCCCAGCCGGTTCTTTCGGCTCTGAGCAAGCTCTCATCCTCTATCAGCTTTATGAGCTCAGATGTTTGTGATTGAACCTCTTTCCATACCCCGCTGATATTTCTTCCGGAGCTTGCATAGCTATCCGCGACTATATAAAGATATTTCAATCGTCCGAGTCTGGCATTTACATTTTTCGGGTCTATGTTGATTATCTGCTCCCAGCAGCCCCGCACCTTGGGCCATTGGCTGGTTTCAATATATATATCCAATAGTCTGAAAAGAATATCTTTCCGCAGCGAGCTTGTCTTGGCAAAGCGGTATGCTTTAAGGAAATTGCGCTGAGCTCCTTCGAAATCTTTGGCCAGCCAGGCTTTGTCACCGTTCTTGATGAATTCATCGGGGTCCTGACCATATCGCAAAAAAGCCACAATAACAGCCAGCACGAATATCAGAAAAACCATAGAGCCAATAATAGCCACTTTCTTATTCAATCTTTTCCTTGCCATTGATTCTCCCTTGCAAATCAGGCCAATGCTCTCGTTCCAGGTTCGGTAAAATTACAGCCAATAGCTTTTCGCTGGCCCCAATCACTTGTTCTTTGCCCGGCGATATAAATGTCTGGTTAAAAACCAGCTCAACTTTGCAGAAATACGAAAACTTATGAAAAAGGTTCTTGTTCAGAGCTATTCGAGCCTCGTCCCTGCTGCCGGCGTATTGCCCGTTGACCCTGAAAAAGTACAGAACCGGAAATTTTTCGCTGCTCTGCCAGAAATCGGACTTCGTAGTACCAAATACAAGATATTTACCTTCGATTGTCCTTTGGAAGCCGGGTTTATTTATTTCAAGCGTCACGCTATCGGTCGCCATTCTCTGATAGCCGCCGCCCGTATAGCACTCCTCCGGCACATGAGGCACCCTATCTGCAAGCCCGTAATAAGTAATAAACAGCATAAATCTACGCACCGGGCTGTCAGCCGACGCATCCGTATCTTCAAAAACCCACTGAATATAATCTTCAGTCCCCAGCTCTCTGACTATATCCTCATTCTGGATTTTCTTCTTTAATGTCACGTTGTAAGGAGCCAGCTGCCTCTCATCCAAAGCGTCAAGAGACTTTTTCAAAGGCAGAGGTTCCTTTTTCATATATATGCCGATACTTTTGGTCGCAATCGTCATTCCTGCCGCGGCTGCTGCCAATACGGCTGCGCATATCAAAAAAGCCGGCTGCAGAAAATATCGCATAATCATTTTCCTGTCCGAGAGCACATATTGCGCTTACGAATCACAATATCTTCGGCAATCGTTTCGGTTTCCTCGATAAACAAACTTGACATAAAATACGCCAGAAGCCAGTAAAACAAAAATGCCAGCGGCAGCATCGCTATGCCGAGGCCGTCATGGTAAATACCCTGGGTATATTTTGGATGTATAAACACGTAAATAAAGCCTGTGATTGTGACTCGCACAATATTACAAAATATCGCGATAGGTACGGTGCTTATCAATAAAATAATTCGCTGCCAAACAGGCCGGTAGTGCAAATACGCCATAGCGACGCCCAGAGCCAGAAAGGCCATCAACAGCCGCATTCCGCTGCAGGCCTCGGCAACATTCAGCCCCGGCTCGAGGTGCCGGCCTTTATAAATCAAATCAATCACAACGCCGTTGGCCGTCGCCTCAAGATCGCCCACCAGATTCAATAGCACAGCCGCCACTTCAGCCGCCCACAGCCGCATCGGCATAGTCAAGGCAACATAATATCTCCGCGGCAAAGGCACAGCAAAAATCAAAAACACGATTGGAAGCCACGTGTATTTAACTAATCGCCATCCGCCCAGAAACAGGACCACCGCTCCAAGCGCCGCTATCATGGAAACGCTGCGAAAATATGCGTATCCGGATGGGCTGACGACGTTGAAAAGATAAAACAATATGCTGCAAAGCAAAAAAATTAAACCCAGATAATTTGGTCTGGTCTTGAGATTCAAAATCTCGTTTTTATGCTGATTGATAAAGTACAAGCTGAAAAGAGGAATTAAAAAACCATGCGACCAGCTTGCATCGTTAATCCACTCTCGGACGATGCCAAAAATCTCATTTCGAAAAAGAAAACAAAACAGCCCTCCTATCACCACAATCTTGATATAATTATGAAGCTCAAGCTCACGCCACCACCGTTTGGGACTCCCCCGGACTTTTGATTTTCGATTTTCGATTTTCGATTGACAATTGACAATCGGCAATCGGAAATCAGCAATCGTAAATTTCTGGTTTTCCACCATACTTAAAATATCTGCTAAAACCAGCGAGGGAAACCTTTGCCGTAATCCGCATCAGCAAAATTACGGTCGTACACGAAGCCGAATCCATACGTAGCCCTGAAGGCATTTCGCAAAATCGCGCGCCATCTGGCCGTCGCATGTGAACCGACATTGATTAAATCATTGGGCTTGATAAAGAAATCCGGCTGTTCCCCGCTGGCGATTTTATCCAGGTCCACCATGACTATTTCTTCCTTGTTTTCGCCGATCCTTCTTATCACTTCGCAGCGTTTGGGCCATGCTAAAGGCCCCAGGCCGCCTGCTGCAGCTATCGCCATCTTCAGTGTCATCGGCCGGCCTGTAATGTTAATATATCCGGCGCGGTTGATATTTCCCATTATAGCGAACTCACCGATAATATCAACTGGCACGTAGATGGCATCGCCGGGTTTTATCACTATATTATATCTCGGATCTCCGGCAAGCAGCTTGGCAACTGGTATCTTTATAACTCTTGTCCGTACCGCTGCCTCCCACTGTAATTCTTGCGGCGTCTTCTGTTCAAGTCCAGCAGGTACTTCAGGCACGGCTTTTTCAGCCGGTTTTGATGGACCCACTGGAACCGGCACCCATCTGCCGTCCTTAAATACCCATTCAACCCGTGCACCGGCTTTTTGCTCTTCAACTGCCGGCTCTGTCGGCTCCGGCAGAGTAACCGGAACAGGCACCCATTTGCCATCGCGAAAAACCCATTCAACACGTCTGCCAGCTTCACCTTTTCCTTCGTCTCTCGTCCCTCGTCCCTCGTCTCTCGTCACCGTCTGCCCACCTCCGGCAGATGCCTCATAATTTGACGCAAAAATCGCTTTAGACTCCCGCAAAGCGGTATCCATCGCAATATCCTTATTTCCTGCCGCAACCGCTGATGACGTAATAATCTTTTTACTCTGAGGCCATTGAAGCTGTGAGGAAGGAGCTTTTATCTCCAGCATTTCTCGTTCCGACTTAGATGAAGGCTGAGTCTTTTCCGGCTCAGCGGTTTGGGGCTCCGGCATACCTTGCCGAGAATTATTAGGTTTTGAAATTCTCGGCTCGACCATTTCAAGCTCTGAAATTTTCTCCCCGCCACGCAACGGGCTGGTGGTGCTGTGCTGCTCTATTCTCTTTTGCTCAATTGACTCAATTAATTCTTTCTGGTCACTAAAACGACGTGAAATATAAATATAACTTACATTGAATTGTCTCGGGCCACCTGCCTTGGCCAGCGCATCAGCCAGCCTGAAATCATATCTGGGAATCTCATACCTGTTCGGAGCTATCACACCATCACCCAATACTGAAAAGGTACGCTGCTGCGAGCTGAGCAAAGCTGCTGAAACCGAAGGCTCTCTTAAGACACTCGGCGAAAGAACCTGCTTTATCTCACTCTCAAGCTGTGTCTCGGTCAAACCCGCAGCCTGAACTATTCCGACTTCGGGTATAGATATTTTTCCGGTTTCAGTGACGATATAATCATTTACAAATGTCAATCCTTCCTGATACAGCTCAAAAATGGATATTCTGACGACATCTCCGGAGCGGAACACATAATCTGTCGTCACCGCAACAATGTCACTCGGCTTTGGGTCTTCGGCTTTTTCCCAGGCCACCGACGCCTCCTCCGCTACACCCAGAGAATCCAATATTACATTGACTGCCGGTGTGGGTCGAAACCTGCCTATCAGTGTGGGATCAAAAAACTTATTCCCACAACCAGCAAGGAAAAGAACCACAGCCAGCAAGAGAAATACAATCGTTAATTTTTGTTTCTTTTCCATACCACGAAGCTCCAAAAATACGGAGTGCTAATCTCTTTCAACAACATAAAAAAATGATGAAAACACACTCTATGATGAAATTTATCGGCTCATAACTCGGCCACCTTAACTTTTTAACTACAACAAAACCATATACCACGGGACACAAGACTCATGACGCTTTATGTCCGATAATCCAAGTCAAGCTAAAATAAAAAGAAAGATTTGCCGAACGCCGAAAAGCTCTTTTGTGAATAGTTTATGAACTGCTCGGTATGATTTACAAAATCTGCAGATATTTA
>CAZIED010000028.1:0-1675 GCA_964538525.1 uncultured Pirellulales bacterium
CGAGCAAATGGAAAACTGAAAATACAAATTCTGTGCTTGGTTCTCCGACACGCTCTCGTAGCATATCGAGAAGATTTTGCATGTCTTCCGGCAAGGGGGCTTCGAATTTCATCAACTCTTCTGTGGGATAAAGCATTACGTCCGAGGCGAATAGCTCAACGATGGCCATCCCAAAATCCTCCTACACAGAGAATCGAGAATACCATTTATCGACATTATCCAATCTCTCTCTCCTGAAAGATAATGGATTAAAAAGTGAATAGTCCTTTCGACTAATCAAAAGGACTATTATTTTAAATTAATGTACTATATAATAAGGTCACGTTCCCGAAGATGACTATGGCTTTTCAGCGATGTTTCCGACCGTTCTCGGGCCTAATATGGTTCTGCGTACCGTATACTGACACCAGTAAATACTTTACTTAGAGCCTATCCGAATAAACGGGTCATTATGAGGCCGAGCGAAAAGTTCGAGGACAAGGCGGCAGGTGAAAAAATGCCCAGAGGCGTGGTTGACGCCACGGTGAGGACATTTTTGGCCGACAACGCAGGCACCAAACTTTGCAGCCGGCCGCAATAGAGCGGGTTATTCGGATAGGCTCTTAGTCCCACGCTCGACCACATCCTTTTGGCGGATTTCACAATGGATTTTCAATACTATAGTTTGCGGTACTTTCGTAGCATATCGAGAAGATTTTGCATATCTTCCGGCAAGGGGGCTTCGAATTTCATAACTTTGCCGGTCGTTGGGTGCTTGAATTGCAACGTCCAGGCATGAAGCGCACAGCGATTTATAATAGGTTCCTGTGGCAGAGGCCGCCTTAAAGGCGGGGCTAAACCTGTCTCGAGCTGGGCCGAGAGATATTTAGCCCCACATTTTACGTGGGGTTTTTCATCCTCAGCCAACTGCCACTGATAGACGAGTTTTCCGCCATACATATCATCAGCCACAATAGGATGCTTTATATACGACAGATGCACCCGTATCTGATGAGTTCGGCCGGTCTTGGGCGTGAGCTTGAGCAAAGAAAAACCGCGGAACCTTTCAAGAACTTCGTAAAACGTAATCGCCTCTTTGCCGATTATCGGCCTGATAGCATACTTTTCTCTTATCTTCGGATGAATCCCAAGCGGCTCGTTTATGCGGTCGGCGGATAGCTCCGGCACGCCGTGCACAACTGCAAGATAAGTTTTTTCTATCTGCCGGTTTTCAAACTGCTTTGCTATTTTCCACTGAGCAATGTCATTTCTGGTAACGACCATAATGCCGGTGGTATCCCTGTCGAGCCGATGAACTATCCCAGGCCGAAACTCGCCAAGCCCGCTTGAAAGCTCACTGGAATAATACACAAGGGCATTTACGAGCGTGCCATGTGTGTTGCCGCGAGCGGGATGGACAATCATGTCAGCCTGCTTATTTAAAACGATTAAATCAGAGTCTTCGTAAATAATATTAAGAGGAATGTCTTCGGGCAAGATGTCCTTGCTCGGAGGCTCGGGGAGCGTGAAGTCAATCTTATCGCCGTGACTTAGCTTGAAACTGGGCTTGACGGTTTTATCATTGACCCTGACGTTGCCGCTTTTGATTGCATCCTGAATGAACCGCCGGCTGAGATTTTTGAATCGACCATTAAGATATTTATCGAGCCTGCGCTCTTTGATTGCATGTCCCACA
>CAZIED010000028.1:1775-10014 GCA_964538525.1 uncultured Pirellulales bacterium
ATCATTTATCATTTACGATATTTGGTTCCTTCGAAACCTTATTTACATCAATGGGCATATTTGTCTCCGCAGGTTTCACCCACTCGGGAGAGCCTGGGCTTAAAGGCTGGCTTGTTGGTTTCGTGGCAACGGGAGCTTTCGGTTTGACAGATGGCTTAAAGACGACCGCCGTCTTGTAATCACCCATTGTCTCAAGCCGTTGAGCAGCGGCGGCCTTGGCTACCGTGCCTTCAAAATCCGCATTAGCGGTGATATCCCGATAAACCTGCTGTGCTGCCTGGAAGTTACCGATTTCTTCCTCGCAAAGCCCGATGCCGAACTTGGCGGAAGCCACCAGAGACGGATCGGTTGCGCCTTTCTCGACAGCTTCAGCATAACTATCTTTTGCCAGATTTATCTGCTTGGCTAAATCCTCCTTGCTTATAGCACCGGTGCGGCAATGCAGCTCCATTCGCCGAGCTTCTGCTTCTTTAATAAGAGCAAAAGCAGCTATTCGGTTGTCCCCTACGGTTCTGGCGAAATTTTTGAGATTATCAGCGGGCTGCAGAAGCTGGTATGAGATGTCTCTGCCCTCGGCCTCGGCGGCCAGCACCTGCATTTTAGTAACTATAAGCTGGGTAATAAGATTGGTGAACTCGACCTGTCTTCGAGTTTCAGCCCTTGTATCAAGGAACCTCCAAATATAAAAAACCGCCGCCACTACGATTATCAACGTTACGAGGATGATTGTTATGCGATTTTCCTTAGCCCATTGCGGGAAATTTGCCAACCAATCGGCCAGCTCGTTGGTCTTAAGCTCGTGACGATGTTCTGATTTCATTTTTTTCTCCAGTCTATTCGATTCCTGATACTTGATGCTCGATACTGGATACTCAACGAGCATCGAGCATTAATCGCAGTAATATATCAGAATTCCTTTTGTCTTGCAATTTAGTAGCTCAAAGCTTAAAATTTTATTTTGTTGAAAATCCGAAATCTTAAAAGAAGAAAAGGGGCAAAATCCAGTTAAAATAATGAATATCGAACAAGGAATTTCGAAATTCTAAATTCGGTGTTCGTTATTCGATATTCAACATAATTTTGTGCCTGTACATTTGGTCAGGGATTTGGAAGGATATAGATGCTCATAGAGGAAATTAAAAATCTAAAATCAAATATCAAAATAAATGATCAGGATTCGGGGTACGGGGTTCGGGTTTTTGCTGTACCCCGACCCCCGATCCCTATTTCACTGTTTTTGATTTTTGCATTTGCAATAGCAGCACAGACCCCGCCCAGCGCTGGGCGGGGCGATCAGCTTAAAGACACATGGGACCCAGCCAAATATATCAGCATTGAGGAGATTAAACCCGGAATGCAGGCGTATTGCCTGACCTGTTATAAAGGTACTAAAGTAGAGAAATTTGACCTGGACGTTCTAAGTATAGTGCGAAACATCGAGCCGGGCAGAGATGCAATTCTGGTTCAGGGTACGGATGAGCGTTTTATCCGAACCGGTCCCGTGGCCGGCTGCAGCGGCTCGCCAGTCTATATCGACGGCCGGCTGGCGGGAGCAATAGCTCTTGCTTGGCCATTAAGCAAAGACCCGCTCTATGGCGTTACGCCCATCAAGGATATGATCAGAGTAGGGACGAGCGACAAGGGACAAGAAACGAGAGACAAGCCAGATAAGGCGGATTACAGAATAACCTTTGATTTTTCAAGACCGATCGATTTTGCTGAAATTTACCAGCAGCTTTCCACGTCTATTACCCCTCATCGCTCGTCCCTCGTCCCTCGTCCCTCGTCATCACTCGAGCAGCTTCCTTGTCCGGTGGTTGTTTCCGGTCTGCCTGATAAAGCTTGTGAACAATTGGATGTTTTGGCCGGAGCCTTCGGATTTACGGCAGTTTCAGGCACCAGCAGCACAGGAGACAGCCAAGCTGAGGCAGTAAAATTATCGCCTGGCGCAGTCCTTACCGTGCCGTTGATAACAGGTGATATGACGGTAACTGCGCTAGGCACGGCAACTGAAGTGATAGGCGATAGAGTGTACGGCTTCGGTCATAGCCTTCTCGGCTATGGACCAATAAATCTGCCAATGGCCACGGGACAAGTGCACACTGTGGTATCAAATTTAGCCCGCTCCTTTAAGCTCGGTAGCGCCCTGGAGATTGTCGGCACACTGACTACGGATGAGTCAACGGCAGTTGTCGGTCGGGTTGGCGAAAAGCCCAAAATGATACCGGCGAGGATAAGAATAGACCGTTACAACGACACCAAGCAGCGAGTGTATAATTGTCTGGTCGCACACAATCGGCTGCTTACCCCAGCCTTGCTTAACGTGGCGGTAAATGGTGCAGCGCTCTATCTCGGCGATTTTCCGCCCGACCACACGATTAACTATAAAGTAGCCATCGGCATAGAAAAAGAAGAGATTAAGTTTGAAAATATCTCCACCGAGCTTGGCGTGAATGAAATGGTATCTGAGGGCATCGGCTCGGTAGCGCTACTTATGAATAATCCATTTAAAGAGGTTGATATAACATCGTTCGATGTCGATATCAGCATCCTTTCAAAAAACATTGACTCACATATATGGTCTGTTGATTTGTCCGATTCGGAAGTCGAGGCCGGCCAGGAGATTGAAATTAACATGCTCGTGGAATCATACCTTTCTGAAAAAAAAAGGTACAATTTCAGCCTGAAAATTCCCGACCAGACGCCGCCCGGAAAATATGAGCTGATAGTCTGCGGCTCAAACGAATACGAACAGTTCCTTCGTAAAGCCGTCCCCGGCAGGTTCCTTGCACAAAATTATGAGAGTTTGATTACGGCTTTGAACAATGCTTTAAGCGTCGAGCGAGACCGATTGTATTGTCTTTTGATGCTGCCGCCCGGCGGCGTGGTGGTAGAAAAAGCCGAGCTTCCAGATTTGCCGGCGACAAAGGCGCTTATCCTGCAGGATACAAAAAGAGCGATGAGAACCATGCCCTTTCCGCGATGGCTCGAAAAAAGCATAAGAACCGGCACGGTCGTCAGCGACAGGAAAGTTTTGCGTTTAACTGTAGTTAAATAGCAGGGAAAATGAAAAAGCAAATTATTGATTCTCGTTTTATTAGATTATCAGGGTATCAGGTCATCAGGCAGTGATTATCAGATTATCAGGGTATCAGGTTAGTTTGTTCCTATTTTTCTGATTTCCTGATACCCTTCGTCCTGATTTCCTGATTGCCTGATTTCCTTTCGTTGATTTCTGGGAGTTATTATGAAAGATAAACCTCGTTCTAAAATTAGAATACAGGAGACAGGAGACAGGATTCTGCATTCTACATTCTGTATTCTGTATTCTGTATTCTGTATTCTTGTTTTATGTCTTGTATTTTGCGTCTGTCAGAGCCGCGCGGTCAGCAGCAAGATTATACGCCAGGCAAGTAGTTCCGACCTGCTGAAAGGTCAAACCGAGAACGTTATTATCGGCTCGCGTGGAACCATTCAGCTCGGTCGAGCCCCTGTTGTGTTAGTAGAAAAGTTTAAAGACGTCTGGTCAATCAACAGCATCGTTACAAGCGGCGGCACAATTTACATCGGCACCAGTCCCAATGGAGGGATATACAAATACAGCCTGAACAAGCTGACAAAGATTTATCCGCCAGACGGCAGGCGGATTTGTCCTGCTGAACAAAAAGATTCGACCTCCAGCCAGAAAATAAACTCATGTGAGATGACCCAATCGGCAGAAGAAGATAAACCTCAAGACGCAAATACAATCCAGGACAAACAGCTCCTCTTGAACGAGCATATCTTCGCAATGGCGATTGACGTAACAGGCAGACTTTTAGCCGGCATAAGCGGCGAAAAATGTAAACTATGCCGGCTTGAATCAGGCCGAATGGAAACCATCTTTGAGCCGAATTCAGCCGAAGGAACCAAATATATCTTCGCCATAACCATTGACCAGGCAGGGGACATCTATCTGGGCACGGGACCGCAGGGCAAAGTCTATCGGCTCGACCCGTTAGGCAAAAAGGCCGAGCTTGTTTATCACAGCCGTGACAAAAATATACTCTCGCTTTCTGTCGCGCCGGACGGCTCAATTTACGCAGGTAGTGACAGCCGGGGGTTGGTCTATAAGATAAACCCGCAAAATAAAACGGCGACTGTTTTATATGACAGCGACCAGCCGGAGGTTACGGCACTATTATCTGCAAAGTCTCCGCCTTGGGAAGAAAGCTTTTTATACGCGGCGGCGACTTCGGCTGAGATTGTACGCTCCGAAGAAAAGTTTGCAGCGCAATTACCCAAAACTGGTCGGCCCGAGGCTGCATCGAAAAACTCATCCACTAAAAGCGGAGATGATGGCGGTGGTCTAACACTGGAAATCGCAAATACAAAAGAGCCGGACGGCGACAAATCAGTCAAAAGAGAAACGCCTCCGCGCGAAAGGGCTAAGCCGAGCAAGGCAAGCTTTATTTACAGGATAAACAAAGAAGGCTTCGTGGCCGATATATTCAGCGAAACAGCGGTTTTCCTGTGCCTGGCGGAACAAGATTGCAAGCTGCTTATCGGAACCGGAAACAAAGCTCAGCTTTTTGCCGTCGATCCTGCTACCGAACAGCAGGCAGTTATCTATGAAGACAAGCAGGCATCGCAGATAACCGCCATAACCGTGACATCAGACGTTGCATACATCGGGACAGCAAATCCGGCGAAGCTAATTATGCTTAGCAAGACCTACGCCAAAGAGGGGGCTTACATTTCCGAGCCTTTAGATGCCGGTCAGCCCGCAAAGTGGGGTAATCTGCAAATCGAGGGGGATATCCCGCAGGGATGCAAGGTGCTGATGGCTTGCCGCAGCGGAAACGTTGAAGATGTGAACGACCCGGCTTTTTCAGCCTGGACAGAGCCGGTGGAGGTAACAAAACCGGTTCAGCTGCAATGCCCGCTCGGACGATTCTGTCAATATAAGTTTCTATTACAAAGCCCAGACGGCCTGAAGACCCCCCTTATAAGAGAGATTGCACTTGCCAGCACCGTACCTAACCTGGCACCAAATGTCGAATCGGTCACCGTCGGTCGAATTGAGGCAACCGGCAAGGTAGGAATTTTCAAAATAACTTATACAGCCAAAGATGACAACGACGACAAACTGATTTACAAGATAGATTTTAGAAAGGTCCCAAGAGCAAACTGGATTGAAATCAAAGATAAACACGAAGAAAACAGTCTCGAATGGGACGGGAAGACCGCCGAAGACGGTAAATACGAACTCAGGATAATCGCCAGCGACGAGAGAAGTAATACCCCAGCCACCAAACTGACGGGCAGCAGAGTAAGCGACCCTGTAATAGTCGATAATACAGGGCCTGTTATTGGAAGCCAACCAATCGAAAAAACCAACAAGACCATAACTCTAAAGTTACAGGCTCACGATGAGCTGAGCGTAATCGGCGAGTTGTACTATTCGGTTGACAGCAACGCAGAATGGAAAGGAGCTATGCCGGATGACTTTGTCTGTGATACAACGGATGAGAATTTCACGATTGTAATCGAAGATTTAAAGCCCGGCGAGCATACACTCACGGTCAGAGTCAGAGACAGCGTCGGCAATACAACGTATAAAACTTTCGAGGTCAATGTGGATCAGATCAAGGGTCAGGGGTCAGGGGTCAGGGATCAGAACTCCGTATTCTGAATTTTGTCTCCTGTATTCTTACCTGGGACACGGAAAGTGCGGTATATAAAGTTTGAAAAAATCGTTAAGACGGTCGAATCCCTTTGTATAACGGCTAATTATGAGCTGCCCGAGGATGTTTTAGCTGCTCTGGAAAAGGCCTCACAAAAAGAATCCGGTCCCGGCGCAAAAAAAATCCTGAATCAGCTTATCGAAAATGCCCGTCTCGCAGCAAAGGAAAAAATTCCTTTATGTCAGGACACCGGCCTATCCATAGTCTTTGTAGAGCAGGGAGCTGAAGTTGTTGTCAAACCTGCCGCTGGCCAGGGACAATCTACATTGTTTGACGCCATCAATGCCGGCGTTTTGGCCGGCTACGAAAAAGGCTATCTGCGAAAAAGTGTTGTTGCTGACCCTATGAAAAGAGGAGAAAATACCGGCTCTAATACGCCCGCCATAATCCATCACACCATTGTCACGGGTTCCAAGCTGAAGCTGACCTTCATGGCCAAAGGCGGCGGCTGTGAAAACAAAAGCGAGCTGCGGATGTTTAAACCCACCGCAGAAAGAAACCAGATTATCAACTGGATAGTGGATGTGGTAAAAACAGCCGGTGCCGATGCCTGTCCTCCATTTATCGTCGGAATCGGCATCGGTGGCGATTTCGAATTAAGCTGTCTTTTAAGCAAAAAGGCGCTGTTGCGAAACCTCACATCACAAAACTCTGATGAATTTTACGCTCAGCTCGAAGCAGATTTGCTATTCAGGATTAACGCATTAGGCATAGGCCCACAAGGTCTTGGTGGTGACACGACAGCCCTTGCGGCTCTGATAGAAACAGCCCCCTGCCATATAGCTTCGCTGCCGGTAGCAGTAAACATTGAATGCCACAGCCATAGGCACAAAACGGCTATTATATGATCATTTGAAGCCAAAACCCCGCGTAAAACGCGGGGCTAAATATTTAGCCTGCGGTTTTACCGCAGGTTCTCGGAAAATGTCGGTTTATTGAAATGGATCTTTATGCGGCCAGGCGAATTTCTCGAATCTACCAAACTCCATCTCTGACCTATCGGTAGCGTCTTCCTTCAAAGCCGAGCGCACCTCTTCGACATGGGCGTCCACGAACACTGCGTTACATGTGCCGCTATTTAAGTTACCGCTTGAGGTGCTGTGAAAAGTTGCGAACCAATCCCGACCATCGCCGCATAAGGCGTTGTCATTAAGCACCCAGGAGCATCCTGGCCGCAGCCACATATTCTCCTCGGCAAAGAAAAAAACTTCTGATTTGTTTCTGGTTACATCTGTAAATTTAAGAACCGGGCCGCGTCCTCTGGAGTCTTTGGCTATATCGCCAGTCTTCATGCCAAGGTAGGCATTCATGCTGTAACTGTATTGAGGAATAACAGGTATTGATGCGTCATGGCTGGGATGCTTTGCGCCCTGGTACTTGGATATAACCTTGAATGTCGGACAGAGGTGGACTTTTGTGTTCTTTAAGTATGGCCAGAACGGACCATCAGGGGGATATCTCGGATCGTGCCATCTGCAGAAACGCTGGTATCCGGAATAAGGGGATTCCGACCCGACAAGAGACAGCCATGCTGTTGGATAAACGCCGTCATTATCGTCTAAGTAAAGGCTCTGCGCAATTCCATATTGGCGAAGGTTGGCTCTGCAGGTCATTTCTTGTGCCTGAGCCCTTACTCGCTGCAGTGCCGGCATCAGGATAGCCATCAATATCGATATGATAGCTATCACAACCAGAAGCTCTATCAATGTAAAACCGTTACGTGCCCTCATAATTACGCTCCCCAGCGTTTCAACGACATTTCGCATGTATTTCGTCAAATGCGCAATGGTTCGTGATTCGATTCTCTATTCACTATAAAGCAACGGTTTATTATGGTAGATATGGTTCTCTATTTGGCCAACTGTATTTCTCGAATTGGCCAAACTCCATATCTGACTTATCGGTAGCATCTTCCTTCAAAGCTGAACGTACTTCTTCGACGTGGGCGTCCACAAATACCGCATTGATTGTGCCGCTATTTAACTTTCCCATTGAGGTGCTATGGAAGGTGCCGAACCAGTCGCGGCTGTCACCGCACAAAGCATTATCGTTGAGCACGTTAGGACAGCCTAGCCTAGTCCACATATTCTCCTCGGAGAAGAAGAACACATGATCTTTGCTTCTGGTTATCTCTGATAATTTATAAATCCCGCCGAGGCCCCGAGCGTTCTGAGCACCCCAGCCGTGAGAATCATTGTACTTTGAACCCAGGTAGGCATTCATGCTGTAGCTGTATTGAGGGTCAATAGGTATAGTTGGGTCATGCTGTGGGTGCTTTGCGCCCTGGTATTTGGATAGGACTTTGAACGTTGGACATATATGTGCCTTTTTGTTTTTTAGGTATGGCCAGAACGGGCCATCAGGTGGAAATCTCGGGTCATGCCACCGGCAGTAGCGCTGGTATCCTGAATAGGGGTACTCTGTACCCATAAGAGATGTCCAAGCGGACGGATAACGACTATCATTGTCGTCTAAGTAAAGGACCTGTGCTATTCCATATTGGCGAAGGTTGG